>JBBQAK010000398.1:0-3737 GCA_038316215.1 Gemmatimonadales bacterium
AAGACGTGGCGATTGTCGCCCGGCCCGAAGCCTTGGCGCTTGCCGACTACCTGATCTCGCTGAAGCGGCAGTACCCCATTCCCGATTCGCTGCGCGCGCGCGACCGCATGGCAATCGGCAGCGATGATCACGGGGGCAGCAAGTGACCGGGCGCGATCCGCTACCGGGCGCACGCCCCGCAGCGACGCCGGCGACCGCGGGTGCAGGCACACCCGTGGTACCAGAGGGAGGAAGCGGTAGTGTCGACCTGCAGCCCGACGTCGAACGGCTGCACCGTGCCGTGCGACGCGAGCCAAGCGACCCGATCGAGGGACGCGAATCACCACCGTGGTTCTTTGTGGCAGCAATCGCGCTCGTGCTCTTCTGGGGTGGTTGGTACCTCGGTCGGTATGGTGGCGAGTTCGGGCTTGCCACACATGTAGCGTTCGCGGGTCGTCAGCCCGAGATCACGGCAAGCGCGAACGCGCAGGCCGCCGCCGCCGTGTCGAATCCCATCGAGGCGGGCGGGCGCGTGTACCAGAAGAACTGCACGGCGTGCCATCAGCCAACCGGCAAGGGGCTTCCTGGTGCATTCCCACCTCTCGTGGGCTCGGAGTGGGTAACCGCTGCACCAGAGACGCTTGTGCGCATTCTGCTGCACGGGCTGCAAGGACCGGTGGACGTTGCGGGTGCGACGTACAACGGCGCGATGCCGGCGTGGAAAGACATTCTCAAAGACGAAGAGATCGCCGCGCTCGCGACGTATCTCCGGCAGTTGGCGCCCAATGCGGCGCCGGCGGTCGATGCCGCCGTCGTGGCGGCTGAGCGGGAGGCGCATGCCGATCGCGCTGCCGCGTGGACCGCCGAGGAGCTTCGCGCGGCGCAGCCGGCGAGCGGTTCACAGCCACCGGCGCCACCACGGAGTGGATCATGACGGAACCTGCAACGACGCCGTCGGATCGCGCGGCCACTCACGGCGAAGTAGTCGCGGTGGCGATTGCCAGCGGTCAGCAGATGCGTGAGCCGCTCACGCTGACGGCGCTGTTCGACGATCCTGACACCGTCGAGCGCGCACTCGATGCGCTGTACAGCGCCGGCACCCCCCGCGACCTCGTGGAGGTGGTGGTATCGCGGGAGTCGGCGACGCTCTATTCCAGTACAGGGCGTACGCCGCGCGGACCTGGCCGCGAAACGTTTCGTTATGCCGGTATCGGCGGGTTGATCGGATTCATCGTAGGCGTGCTCGTGGGCGTGGTGCTGGTGGCGATGCCGGGCATCGAGAGCGCTGGCGGCATGGCACCGGTACAACTCCTCGGCCCCAATATGGCCACAATCGGCGGCGCAACGATCGGCGCGGTTTTCGGATACTTCCGTCGCCAGCGGCCCGATGCGCGGTTTGCGCGCGCCGCGGAGGCAGCCGGCGCGATCGTGCTCGCCGTGTCAACGCGCAGCGAGCGCGAGGCATCGCTGCTGGGCGATCTGCTGGTCGCGCACGGCGCACGCGACATCCAGATCGCGGAGCACGGCGGACCGGCTGATTGATGGCCGTGCCCCCGAGCGACTCCGGGCGCTCGATGCGAGCTCGGCGCGCGTCGAGCCGAGCCCGATGCCACTCATGGTGCGCGGCTCCCGGCCGCGCGCCGGACGTACGGTCCAGCCGACGAACTTACCGGCTTGCAGATTGACCAGCAATCCACCGGGGAACGACACGACGTCCACCGGCCCGGCGCCACAGTCCAGGTTCGTGCTGCGGTCGCGCGGGTCACCAAGTGCCGCCACTACCGCGGTGAGGACCCGCGCCTCGGGCATTCCAAACGCGATCGAGCGCGTCGAGCCGCTGCTGTCCACCAACATCAGTCCGGCGCCGTCGAGCGCAATACGAGTGGTCACGGACGGCGGCACGCTCGAGGCGGCAGGCGGTGCGGGCAACGACGTAAATGGCGGAGCGGCGGCGCCCGTACTCCCGCTCGTCGCCGTGTCGCGCACGCCGTCGGCGCCGCTGCACGCGATCGATGCGATACAGACCGCGACTCTCGCCAGCCGAGAGAGACTTCTCACCATGCCACCACAGAGTCCGACGGCAGTACAACGAGGCTGAGCATGCACTGTCCCTGTGTGTGAGCGACTGGCTGCGTCTGTCGCCTCCGCGCGGCGCTGAGCCAATTCCTGAACAGGTGATTGTCGAGCGGGACTGTATCGTCGTGCTCGTTCATATGCTGCATGGCGCGCGTCTCGCCGAGCGCGTCAGTTCTCGATACGTTGGTAGTAGCTTCTGAATGTTCAGCGCGGCTGGTGGTGCGCGCGGACGCCCACCACGAAATCCAGGACCCTGCGATGACCGACAAGTCCCCCACGCCCGTTGAGGCCAAGAATCGCGGGCTGGCAAAATGTCCGACCGGCATCAAAGGGTTCGACGAAATCACCGAGGGCGGTATTCCACGAAACCGGATCACGCTCCTCAGCGGCGGCACGGGGACGGGGAAGACATTGCTCGGCATCGATTTCCTGATTGGCGGAGCGACGCTGCACGACGAGCCCGGCGTCTTCATGTCGTTCGAAGAAAACGATGACGAACTGTTCGCCGATGTCGCCTCGCTCAACTTCGATTTACAAAGCCTCGTCGCCGACAGGAAGATTCTACTCGAACATGTGGTGCTCGAGCGGCGTGATTTGCAGTCGGACGGTGAATTCAATCTGGAAGGAATCTTCGTGCGCCTCGAGTTGGCCATCGACTCCATCGGTGCGAAACGCGTCGTGATGGATTCCATTGATTCACTGTTTTCCGGCGTGACCGACGTCGGGATACTGCGACTGGAGATCAAGCGACTCTTTCGATGGCTCAAGAACAAGAACGTGACCACCCTGATTACCGGTGAGACCACGCAGGGAACGTACACGCGGCATGGGTTGGAGGCGTACATCTCCGATTGCATCATCTTCGTGGATAATCGCGTTCGCGAACAGATTTCCACCCGTCGCCTGCGCGTCGTCAAGTACCGCGGTTCGAATCATGGCACCAATGAGTATCCGTTCGTCATCGACAAAAACGGGCTTTCGGTCATTCCTATCACCTCGGCGGGACTCGCCCACCCCGGATCCTCCGAACGACTGTCGACCGGCATCCCGTCGTTGAGTGCCCTGTTCAACGGGGGTGGATACACCAGAGGGAGTACCGTGCTCGTGTCCGGGACCGCGGGCACGGGGAAGACGAGCTTGGCGGCGGCCTTTGCGGTGGAAAGCTGCAACCGCGGCGAACGATGCCTGTTCTTGTCGTACGAAGAGTCGCCCGGTCAACTCATCGAGAACCTGACCTCCATCGGACTCGATCTGGCGCCGTTGGTCGAGAGTGGGCTGCTGTTGATCGTGTCGACCAGGCCGTCGTTCTTCGGCCTCGAAATGCACCTACTCGATCTGTACAAGATGCTCGCCGAATTCAAGCCGCAGGCGGTGGTCATCGATCCGTTGACCAGTCTCATCGGACAAGGCGACCAGCTGGAAATTCAATCCATGCTGACGCGTATGATCGACGCGCTGAAATCCCAAACAATCACGGGATTGTTCACGAGCCTCGTGTCGTCGAGCACACAGAACGACACCAGTGGCGAGATCGGCGTCTCGTCGTTGATCGACACCTGGATCGTGGTACGCGAGTTGGAGGAAAGTGAAGGACGCAAGCGCGTTCGAGGACTGTATATCGTGAAATCCCGTGGTATGGGGCATTCCAGCGATGTGCACAAGCTCGTGATGAGTGATAGCGG
>JBBQAK010000459.1:0-2708 GCA_038316215.1 Gemmatimonadales bacterium
AAATGCCACCGCTATCGCTCGCCACCTGCGCCAGCGCGATCACTTCCTCGATGTTCGAGTACGTGCCCGGCAAATACAACAGCCCTGTGCTCAATCCGAACGCGCCCTGCCCCATGGCCGTCGCGACCAAGTGCTTCATGCGCGCCAACTCGTTCGCATCGGGCGCGCGCGCCGCCATGCCGAGCACCGAGCGACGCACGTCGTTGTGGCCAACGAGGTACGCCACGTTGATCCCGATCGTCGCCGTGCGCACCGAGTCGAGGTACGGCGCCAACGGTAGCGGTGATCCACCGTCCGGTCCGCCCAGCGCCAACGTAACACCCTGCCGCAACGCGCTCTCCATGAGCGGGTACTGCAGCAACGGCTCCAGATGGGCATGCAGATCGATGAACCCCGGCGACACCGTGCGGCCCGTCGCATCGATCACGCGTGCGGCGTTTGCGCGCGGGAGCGACAGCGCCATCGCGACGATCCGATCACCACGGATGCCAACATCGAGCCGCTGTGCCGCGCGCCCCGTGCCGTCGAGCACCGAGCCGCCGGCGATCAGGAGGTCGAAACGTTCGACCGTCGCTTGCGCCTGCAGTGATGCAGGTCGTGACGCCGTGACAACAGTCAGCGCCAGTGCGAACGATAGCGACAGCAGCGATCGTGCAATCATGCGTCGTCCGGTAAGGGTCCAAATGCAAAAGGGAGCAGGAACCTTCCCGCTCCCTTCAAGACTACCCTTGCCACGAGCTTACTGCACGCCGAGGAGTTCCACGTCGAATATGAGCGTGGCATTGGCCGGAATCGGGCCCTGCCCTTGGTTGCGATACCCGAGCTCTGAGCCGATCACGAGCTTACGCTTGCCGCCTACCTTCATGCCGGCCACGCCCTGATCCCAGCCCGGGATCACCTGACCGACCCCAAGCGTGAAGCTGAACGCGTTACGGCCCACGTTCGTATCGAAGCGGCTGCCGTTGATCAGCCATCCCGTGTACGTCACGCGAATTTCGCGTCCGGCGATCGCCTCGGCGCCCGCGCCGACCACGAGATCCTGAACGTACAGGTTGTCGCTCTTCTTCGTCATCGCCGCGATGTTCACGCCGAGCGACGCCACATAGGTCTCGACAGCCGGGTTAGACGGAATGTTGGGCGCCGTGCTGTCGGTGCCGCAGGCGCTCAACAGCGCGGCCGCAGCGAGCAGCGGCAGCGCAACGACGCGGCGGACGGCGGAACGGACACCTGACGCGGCGCGACGGGACGGAGAGGGCGGAAGAAGAGGCATCAATCTCGAAGAAGGCGCAGCCACAGGCCGCGCAATGACGGAGGAGGCGCAGGATCTGATCCCGCGGCCGGTACCAGTAAAAGATAAGCCGTTGCGCCCGACACCGGCCTCCCCTACGCTCCGCAGCATGGCCCGCCTCACCCTGCCCGACGCCCTCAACACGGCCGACAACCCGTTGGACGTACCCATGGGGTCGACGGGCGGCCATTCGGCGGTGTCGCGTCGGTTCCTGCTGAAGCTGGCGCGAGCCCTCCATAAGCACGGCACGCCGGCGCATCGACTGGAGACGGCTCTCGCCATCACGGCCCGACGACTGGGCCTCGAAGCTGAATTCTTCTCGACCCCGACCAGCATCATGGTGGGGATCGGCAATCTCGACGACCAGCGCGTGTCGCTGCTGCGTGTGGAGCCGGGGGAGCCGAATCTCGGGCACCTCTCCACGTTGGGCGACATCACCCGCGGCGTGATCGAGGGCACGCTCTCTCCGGCCGAAGGCTTGCAACAGGTCGAGGCACTCGACGAGCAACCGCCTCCCTACCCGAAGTGGCTGGTGCTGTTTGCCTTCGTCTGTTCGTCGGCAGCGGTGTCGTGCTTCCTGAAAGTGCGCGTGGGCGATGTGCTCACCGCGTCGTTCCTGGGGCTGCTCACTGGTGTGATCGCTCTCCTCGCCGGTCGCCGGGAAAGCACCCGGCACGTGACCGAACCGCTGGCCGCGTTCGTGGTCACGGCGATGGCGTTCACGATCGACGGCGTCATGGGCACACGCAGTGGCTTCGCCACCTCGCTGGCGGGACTCGTGGTGCTGCTGCCCGGACTCACCTTTACGGTGGCGCTCACCGAGCTGTCCACGCGACATCTCGCGTCGGGTACCGCGCGTTTGAGCGGAGCAATCGTCGTGTTCCTGGGACTCGGCTTCGGTCTTGCGCTCGGTGCGCAAACCGGCGGCGCGCTCGGGCCGATGTTGCACGAAGCCATACCCTCGCTGCGTGGCGCGTTGTCGCGCGCCGCGCTCCCCGGCTGGACCGAGTGGATCGCGCTGCTCGTCGCGCCGCTCTCGTTCGCCGTGCTACTCAGCGCACAACGGCGCGACATCGGCAGCATCGTCGTGGCCTGCGGCGCCGCCTATCTCGTGTCCAAGTTCGCGGGCGCCTCGCTTGGCGAGCAGCTCGGCGCGTTCCTCGGCGCGTTCGTGGTCAGCGCCGGCAGCAACCTGTTCGCGCGCATCAAGCGGCGCACGTCGATGGTGACGCAGGTGCCCGGATTGCTGATCCTGGTGCCGGGCAGTATCGGTCTGCGCAGCATGCAGTCGATGCTGGGTCAGGATGTTGAAATGGGCATCGCCACGGGATTTCGCGTGGCGATTATCGGTATCTCTCTGGCCGCCGGCTTGTTGGCCGGCAACGTGGTCACCAGCGCGGTGAATCGGATCCGACGCTAG
>JBBQAK010000065.1:0-12891 GCA_038316215.1 Gemmatimonadales bacterium
TCGTTCCATGACGCGGACACGGTGATGCGCATACCCTGAGGCGTGCGGACGAACACCCGGGTAGAGACGCCCCTGAGGGTATCGCCTGGCGTGGGCACGCCGATGTAGCGGTAATAGCCGTACACCACGCCTGGGGCTAGCGGCACCACGCGCATCTCGCTCACAATCAGCGTATCCGGCCACGCGTTATTGTTGATGGCCGGCCAGCCCTCGTAGCCCGTTTCAATGCCCGTGGGCGAATGGCGCACGAGCTGCGGCGTGTGTACGTACGTGGCCAGATAGCGCGCCCGGTTGCGATTGTGAATCGCGGCGATGTTCTCGCGAAACGTGGCGAGCGCCTCGGCTGAATCGCGCGCGGCCGTCGCCGCGCGGGTACGTGTCGCGGATTGTGCGCCAGCTACGCCCGTGCCGCACAGCGTGCTCACGGCCAACGCGCCGACGATCAGTGAACGGTGAATCAGCCTGGCGGATGACATGTGCTGTGGGTGTGCAGCGGTGCGCATACGCGGAACTCTCCAGAGAAGGGCGGGGTGTCGCGAATCGTCCTGACGATTCTGCCTCGAAAATCAGGGCCTCGGCGCCACGCGCCGCAAGGCTAATTGCACCGCGGCGTAGGCATCAATGACGCCGCCGGTGCGCGACAGGGTGGTGAATTTCACCCGTGATCCGTCACCCGGCCGCCGCACGTCGAGATCGGGCAGTTTGCGCACCGATTCCAACAGGATGTCGCGCACCTGCAGGGCGGTAAGCTCCGGGAAGTAGGCCATCAACAACGCGGCCACGCCCGAGACGACCGGCGCTGCCATGCTGGTGCCGCTTTCGCGCTTGAGGCTTCCGCCCGGCACCGTCGAGAGAATGTCGACGCCCGGCGCAAACAGGTCTACCTGCTCGCGACCGTAGTTCGAAAACTCAGCCGGCAACGACGCTAACGGCTTCCAACTCGACGCACCGACTTCGATCCAGTTCGTCGCACGCGTACCGCCGCTCAGCGTCGGTGTGGGAAACGATGGTGTCTCATCGTTGTTCTCGCCGTCATTGCCCGCTGCGTGTACCAGCAGCACGCCCTTTGATTCGGCGTAGCGTACGGCCGAGTCGACCGACGCTTTGGCCGGCGAGTATCCCTTACCAAAACTCATGTTCACGATCTGTGCGCCATTGTCGACGGCATAGCGGATCGCGCGTGCGACATCGAGGTCGCGCTCGTCACCATCGGGAACAGCGCGTACGACCATGATGTCGACATTCGGCGAGATCCCCTGCATGGCGGCACCATCACCGCGCACCGCGCCAATGATACCGGCTACATGTGTGCCGTGCGTGGCATCGGGACCGGTGACGTCGCGCGTCCCGATCACGCGCTGGGCTGAGCGCGGGTTGTACAGCGTGTCGAGACCGTAACGGGACTGCGAGTCGTACGCGTCGCGAGCACTCGCAATCTCGGCGGCGTTGAGCCCGTCGGCATTGAGGCGCAGCCACATGCGCCTGGCTTCGTCCACGTCGGGCGATGTGGGACGTAACGCGGTTACCGAAGCCCGCGTGATCGGCGCACCCGTGAGTGCGGTGCCGAGAAGCCGTTCGACCGTGCGCAGGATCTCGTCGATGTTCTCCACCTGCAGCAGCGTCGACTTTACGTTTTTCGCTTTATCACGATACGCCGACGCAAGGCCGTTGCACTCGGCCGCCTTCGGCTTCTCGGTGAGCGCACCGGCGGGCTGATTGCGGCAGGCCGCGTACAGACGCGTGAGTTCAAAGGTGTCGTAGCGCACCGGCGTTCCATCGGTCGTCGCGAGGGCGTTCCACCCATAGACATCATCGATCACGCCGTTGCCGTCGTCGTCCTTGCCGTTGCCGGCAATTTCACGCGGGTTCTTCCACAGCGAGCCAGTGAGACGCGTGTGCGCGGTATCGACACCGCCGTCCACGACGGCGACGATCACGCGCCGCCGCGGCTGACGCGACGCGAGCAACTCGCGAATGGCGCGCTCGGAGCCCACACCCATCACGCGATCGGTCTCGTAGTCCAGTCGCTGCCAATCCGACCGCGCCGTATCCGACGACGCCGGAGTCGGTGGCGGTGGCGCGACCTGAATCGGCGCCTGCATGACCGGCTGCATCGCGGGCTCGGGAGCCGTCGTCACGCCACTGCCGGCGCGTACGCACGCGCCGAGGGTCAGCACGAACGGCAGGGCAATCGGCAGCGCGAGCGGCAGCAGTCGCGCGAAGGGGCGCGCGGGGAGAACGGTCCTGGTAGCACTCTGCATCGGTCGTCTTGGTCGAGTCGGTGGTCGGCTGGGCACGCGTCACGCCCGTACGTGTGAATATGTCTTGTTCTGTACCCCGAGGACTACGAATGCTCCATGCACCAGAGTAGGTCGCGGCGTACTCGCGTGCGCGGGCGCCACGCGGGCGAGCTGTACGCACCGGCCATCGGCGCGTCTGGCGGTGCCGCATCGAAGCGATAGGCGGTGAGCTGCTGGAGTTCCACGGGATGGCTTGGTCCGCGCCCTTGAAGCAGCTTCTGCCAGTTGATGGCGCAGACGCGATCGACCAGTGACAACCCGGGAGTGATCTCGCGGAACGTGGTGGCCACGACCACGGTGCGGATACCCTGCAGCCGCCTCGGCAAACGATCAGGCCGGCTCATCTCGAGTTCCATGCGACGCAACTGCGCCGTAGCGCTATCGAGAAAGAAGGTGCCGTGCACATCGGGTGTGCGCAGCTTCTCGGCGGCGCGGACCTCGAGACGCACCCACGTTTCGCCGCCTTCGGTGACCACGCCACCGAAGTGGAAGCAGTGATTGGCGATGAACGACCGCGCCGCGATGTCCGATAGCCCGGGAATCGCCATCGTGGTTTCCCTGCGGCCACCGGGCCCTGGCTGTTCGCGCACCACGCGCCCGGGTCGATACCCGCCCATCGCCTTACTCTCCGCCACGAGGGTATCGACCGTCTGTACGAAGACCGCGCTGTCCGCGAACGCGCCCAGCACACGCTGCGTGGCGTAGCGAAACGGATACTGCGACGTGAGCAGCCGGTACTGATCGGCGTTCTCGCGCAGGAGCTCGACGACATCGTACACGGCCGGATCGCGCGTCCGATCGGGCATGCCGGGCGTTGTGCACGCTTCACGAGGACGCACGAGCATACCGGTGAGCTGCACCGGAATCTGCGCCAACGTGATGGGGGCCGACGTCGTCAGGCCCGCCTCGATCACCACGCGCCCACGATATGGCGCGAAGCCGATGCGACGTACCGCAATGTCGTAATTCCCGGCAGGCAACGCCACGATCGTCGCGCGTCCGGCGGCGTCGGTAAAGCGCTCGATACTGCGCTCGGGCAGTGCCACCACCGCATACGGCAGCGACACACCGGTCTGCTGCGCCGAAACCGTGACCGTGAGCGTGCCGGTGCCTTGTGATGCCACCACGGACGGGGAGGTCAGCAGGCCGGTGAGGGCCACCGCCTGCGCGATGCGTCGCCGGAGCGTGAGAAGGGACATACCGGAATGCTACCGTGATGCTACCGCGTGCGTGCACTGAACGGCGTCTTTCTGGACCCGTGCCGATCGTACACCCGCCGGGCACTGCCGGATTGCTGCGCGGCCAGCTTGACGGCATGCATGCGGTCGCGCGCGAAGGCATACGCCGCTTCGTGCGGCACGATCGGTGTGGGATAGTCGCGCCCGATCACGCAGCCGGTCATCTGCTGCATCATGATCGGTGTGCGCTCCGGGCGAATGAGGTCGGGATCGGACATCGCGGACAGCTCGGGCACCCACCGTCGTACGAACATGCCGGCGGCGTCGTGCTCCTCGGCCTGCTTGTACGGATTGTAGATGCGGATCGTATTGATGCCCGTGGTCCCCGACTGCATCTGACACTGCGTCCAGTGGATGCCGGGCTCGTAATCCGTGAACCAGCGCGCGAGTACGGGACCGGTGTGTCGCCAGTCGAGCCAGAGATGGTAGCTCGCGAAGCTCATGACCATGGCGCGCATGCGAAAGGTGAGCCAGCCGGTCACACGCAGCGAGCGCATGCAGGCGTCTACCAGCGGGTAGCCCGTCTGTCCATCGCGCCATGCGCGCAGCCGCTCCGCGTCGGGCTGCGACGGTCGCAGTCCATCGAAGATCGGTGCGTAGTGTACAGTCTCGAGACGCGGTTCGTCTTCGAGCTTCTGGATGAAATGACAGTGCCAGTGTAGCCGCGAGGCAAAGCTTACAAGGCTCTGCGACCACTGTGCCGCATCGGCGTCGCGCCGGACGAGCGAGTCGTCCCGCAGTGCGCGGGCACGCTGTCGCGCCGCCTGATAGGCTTGACGCACGGAGAGTGTGCCGAAGGCTAATGCCGTGGAGATGCGACTGCACGACGCCGGTGCGTCGTTGGGACTCGACATTGCGCGGCGATAGTCTTGTCCGCGCATCGAGAGAAACGAGTGTAGCATGTCGTGCGCGCGCGCTTCGCCGCCGCGCTGCCAGTCGGACCACGGCGGTGCCGTGCTCTGGCTCGATGGATGTTGCATGCCTTCCGGCAACGCCGTCAACGCCAGGGAGGTTGTCGACTCCTCGGGGGACATGATGTGGCGTGGTGCGGGAACGAGACGGGATCGCATGCGCTGCTGCCACGTGTTGGCCCAGCCGTCCCGCGACGCGAGCCGACGCACGACGCCGTTGCTCGGCAGTTCGTGCATCGCGATACCCGCCTGCCTGGCCCATGCGCGTACCCGGCGGTCGCGCGCGTAGCTCAGCGCGTTCCACGTTTCCTCGTGTGCCCAGATGGCGGCGAAGGGCAGCACGCGGTGCAGCGCGACGAACACGTCGGGGAGCGCGCCCTGCAGCTCGATCAGCCGCCCGCCGCGCGCCGTGAACGACGCGCGGAGTTCGTCGAGTGCATCGCGGAGCACGAGCTCGTGTCGCAGGTCCCGGTCGGCGGCGTGCTGCTGCTCCGGCTCGTGTACGTACACCGCTACTAGCGGTCCCGCAGCGATGGCTGCCGCGAGGGGCGCATGATCGGCGATCCGAAGATCCCGTTTGTACCAGAGGAGTTGTACGGCGGACATGGAGCAGGTCAACGAGGAGCCGCGTACTGGTCGTTCCAGCTCCTTCCCGATAGAGAGACCGTGCATCCGGTCGGAACGGCGGAACCAGATCGGGAAGGACCCATTCTGGTCGTGCCGGCTGCGACTTCAGGCGCGCGAGCGATCAGCATCGGCGTCGCGTGTGGGCGTCTCTCCGCGCGTCTCCGACCACCTCCGAGTCCGCGTCCGTCCCGGCCGCCACGGCGGGCCCCCCTTGCCAAGCCGCGACACACCCTGCATTGATCAAGCAGGTCCCGTTATTCCCGCCGTCGTCTCGCGCCCTCAGGGTGTCGACATGCCAAGAGCCAAAGTTCGTCTGACACTGATCGAGTCCACTCGTCGGACCACGCTGCATGCCGTGGGCGCCGAGTTGCTCGGAGTCGGCACTTACGCCGCGCTCGTCGCCGTGTCCATCATCGGCGCTCGTGAGTTGAATCGCATTGCCCCCACGCCGTTGGTCGATGAGGCGGTCAGCTTTCTCGCGCCGCTTCGCCAATCGGCACCGCCTCCGGTACAGGAGTCGATTCAGTTCATCGGTCTCGGTGGTCTGAACTTCGTGTCGATCCCGGTGACGGAAACGTCGGACTACGGGAAGACACCGGTGCCGCTTGGGAGCCTCGGTGACGTGGCGGGCGAGGAGCTCGAGCTCCCCGACGCGTCAACTGATTCGGAGAAAGCGTACAGCGAAATCGAGGTCGACTCCACGGTCACGCTCGACCCCTCGGCCGAAGGACCACAATATCCGCCAGCTCTGCTCAAGGCGGGCGTTCAGGGCGTCGTTCACGCGCGCTTCATCGTCGACACGATCGGCCATGTGGACACCGCGACGCTGGTCGTCCTCGATAAGGCCGACCCGGAGTTCGTGGCGGCGGTTCGCACGGCACTCGTAAAGATGAAGTACCGACCGGCCATTCTCCACGGACGCGCCGTGTCGCAGCTGGTCGAGCAACCCTTCGTGTTCCGCATTCAGAATCCCGACGGAAATCCATAGGGCGCGACGAGGTCAACGGAGCTCGCCACAACGCGTGCCGGGAGAGATATTCGATGGGAGCCTGTCGCGTCCCGTTCCGTTGTCTCTCTCTGTTGGAGCCCCTGCGTGGATACCCCCCTGGATTTTCTGGAACAGGCTGAGGCCGAACTGGCGGCCGCCGACCACGATGAATCGGCGACCGGCGTAGATCGGCGACAATTCATGTTCTACTCGCTGGTTGCGGCGGCGGCAACCACGTTCGGTGCGCAAGCGGCCGGTGCGCAGGGAGCGCTGGCGCGTGCCAGTGGAATGGGCCGTCTGGCCAGTGGCGCCGTGCAGCCGCCGCAGGTGCCTCCTGTGGCACTCGGCAACGGGGAGGCGCCCGCGCTGCAGTTCATGCCGTATCCCGGCGGTACGGGCGCCCTGATGGAGAAGGTGGTGCGCGAGAAGGGCGCGGCTGCATTCGCGCGCACGCCACACGCCGTCGAGAAGTGGAGCGGTGCGGTGCCAACCAATCCCGATGATCTCGCGTTCCTGCCGGCGCATCGTATCTCCGCGCTGATCAAAGCGCGCAAGATCACGTCGCGGCAGATCACCGACATCTATCTCGCGCGCATCGAGACGCGCAATCCGTCGCTCAACTTCGTGGTCACACTGCTCGCCTCGCAGGCGCGTGCGGAAGCCGACAAGGCCGACGCCGAGATCGCGGCCGGCAAGTATCGTGGACCACTGCATGGTGTGCCGTACGGCATCAAAGATCTGTTTGCGGTGAGGGGCGTGCCGACCACATGGGGATCGGCCGACTTCACGACGCAGATCCCCGACTACGATTCCGAAGTCGTGGCGCGGTTGCGTGACGCGGGCGCGGTGTTGCTGGCGAAGCTGGCCACGGGAATATTCGCGCAGAACGATTGGTGGTACGGTGGACGCACGAACAATCCGTGGAACACGAACATCGGATCGAGTGGCAGCTCGACGGGACCAGGATCGGCCACCGCGGCCGGGTGCGTGGCGTTCTCGATCGGGACGGAAACACAGGGTTCGATCGTGTCGCCAGCGATTCGCAACGGCATCAGTGCACTGCGACCCACCTTCGGGCGCGTGAGCCGCTACGGCGGTATGGTCCTGTCGTGGTCGATGGATCGCGTCGGACCGATGTGCCGCACCGTGGAAGACTGCGCGATGGTATTCAGTGTGCTGCATGGCGCGGACGAGAAGGATGCCAGTACGGTGACCATGCCGTTCCAGTTCGATCGGAATCTCAAGCTGGCGTCGCTGCGTATTGGTGTGGACCCGGCCGCACCGAAGGAGCTCGTGGAAAAATTGCGCGAGCTTGGCATGAACCCGAGCGCCATCGGCGCACGACCCACGGTGCCGGGCACGCAAGGCGCCTTGAACGTCGAGTCTGCGGCCGCGTTCGACTTCTACGTGCAGCGCAAAGCCAAGGAGATCGGTCTCGATCTCGATACGCTCTTCGCCACACCACGAACCGGCAATGCGCCGTTCGGCAACCACGTGGCGTCGTTGCCAAAGGGTGTGGAACCGGGCGCCACCAATCCGATGGCCGCGGCCGACTGGAATCCGCGCATGCTGAGCGGCCGTGCCACGCGCGGTTTCGAGTTTGTGCAAGGGCAGCGTCGTCGCATGTTACTGGTGGCGAAGTGGGGCGAGTTCATGAAGGACCTCGACCTGTTTATCGCCGGCCCGAACGCCGATGTGGGCCCCAATGCGCAGACGGGACATCCGTGCGCGGTGTTGCCGTACAAGTTCGATATGCCGCAGTTCGGTGGCGGCGGTGGTGGTCGTGGCACGAACGACGCCACTCCGGCGCCCGTGTACAAGGCTCAGCCCATCTGCGGCGTGATCACCGGCAACTTGTACAACGACGATCTGATTCTCTCGGTCGCCCATCAGTTCCAAAAGACGACGGATTTTCACACGAAGCGTCCCGCGCTCTGATGGTTCGATGACCGGACATCCATACGCGCCCGCTGCACTCTCCGATGTGCAGCGGGACTATGTCGTGCAGGTGTTGTCGGCCGCGTTCGCGACCGACCGCTTGTCTATGGAGCAGCTCGACGAACGGCTTTCCACCGTGTACCGCGCGCGGTCGCTCGGCGAGCTGGAAGTATTGCTGGCGGATCCGGCCGAGCCGAGTCGCACGTTGGCTGACGCGGCGTCACTGACTCGCGTGGCCGCCGATCCCGTTGTCCCGGCACGCGGCGCGGCGTTAGCGCTCATGGGAGGCTTCGACCGCAGCGGCAGCTGGATCGTACCACGGCATTTGCGCGTGGTCGCCGTCATGGGCGGCGGTCAGCTCGACCTGCGTGAGGCAAAGCTCGGTGCCGGCGTCACGGAAATTGAGATCTTCACGTTCTGGGGCGGTGTCGAGATCTTCGTGCCCACCGGCGTGCGCGTCGAGGTGACCGGCATGGCGGTCATGGGCGGCTTCTCGGTGCGCGGCGCGGAGGCCACCGAGAATCCTAACGCGCCGGTGTTGCGTATCAGCGGGCTCGCGATCATGGCCGGCGTCGACGTGAAACACAAAGGCCGCGATAAGCAGAGCGAGAAGCGATACCTCCAGGCGCTCGAGCGGGCGCAGAAGCTGCGGCTCCGCTCGGGCGGATGAACACTCACGACTGAAAAATCACGACGTTGAACTCGCGACGCGAAACGCACGACTCACAACCCAGTACTCTGTACTCGGGCTGAGGCATCAGATCGTATATAGTGTTCGGAATGCAGCACCAACAGTCCGCAGTTTCGAGCGGTTTGATAGCGTGGACCTCGCGATTCGCGATGCGTCCCAAACAGCTCGGCACTGTGGACTGTCGCTGCTCATCTCTGATCACCATACCCAGTCTGATGCCTCAGCCTGAGGACGCAGTACTGGGTTTTGCCTCTCACCCGATCGGCTTCTTCGGCGCCACGAACACGTTCGGTACGCCCAGTCTCGTGAGCAGCGCATTGAACTGCTGCAGGTCATTGTCTTCAAGCTTCTGCAGCGTGTTCAGCTGCACGTTCAGCTTCGTGGAGAGATCGGTGAGAATCTCACCGTGCTGCCGGGTGGGCGGATTGGTGCCTTCGTTCACTTGGCCGTTCAGTGTGACGAACATCTGATACAGCTTGATCGGATAGTTGAGCGTGGCCTGATCGGCCTTGGTGTACACCTCGTACACTTCGGCGCGCACCGCTTCCAGTTTCTTGCGCAGCGCCGTGGACATGGTTTTCACCGAATCGGCATACGCTTGTGAACTGGCCTGCCGGGCACGTTGATCGAGCTGCTGCTGCAGGTCCTGCATGCGCGCCACCGCCTCCGTGATGCTGGTGATGCGCGCGCCCACCGTCGTGGCCGCATCGAACTGCGCTTTGTACTCGGCCACCGTGAGTTGCACCCGAGGATCAGCGCGCACCGTGAAGCCACGTGAGAGCGTATCCGTGCCGACGATGAGCCGCACCGTGTAGTCACCCGGCACCGCCATCGCGCCTTCGTACGAGCCGTCGTCGTTGATCGAGCCCGGGATGCGCTTCGGGCCGGTGTACATGAGATCCCATACAAACCGATTCGCGCCCGCGCGCGCGTGCACGACGGAGTCCGCGGGTGCGTACGCGAGCTGCATCACGTTCTGTAACGCGCGGGCTGCGTTCGCCGCCGAGTCGGCCTGCACGTTGCCGGTGCTGTCCTTTTTGCCGGCGGCATCGCTGGCGAAGGCGCGGATCACCGTGCCGTTCGACTCGAGGAATTGCACAGTGATCGGTGCCGCCGGCTTGGTCTTGAGCCAGTAGTCCACGGTGACGCCGAACGACGGATTGGCACCAGCGCCGCCGCCACGTCCGCCACCACTGGCCCAGCGGACTGCCGGAGCCGGCGCGAACAGATGCGTGGTCTTCGTGGTGATCGAGTCACCCAGTGCCCGTAGTGGCGAGATGTCGTCGATGGCCCAGAAGGCACGACCATGCGTGGCGACGATGAGATCGTTGTCGTGCACATGCACGTCGCGGATGCTCACGCGAGGCAAGTTGAGCTGCAGTGGCTCCCAGTTCGCGCCGTCGTTGAACGACGTGTAGATGCCCGTTTCGGTACCGGCGAAGAGCAGCCCCTTGCGCTTCACGTCGCTACGGATGGCGCGCGTGTAGGCCCCCACGGGGATGCCGGCGTCGATACGCGTCCAGGTGGCGCCGTAATCGGTGGTCTTGAACAGGTACGGCGTGAAGTCGTCCTGCTGATACCGGTTGGCCGCGAGATACGCGGTGCCGGCATCAAACGGCGAGGCTTCGATGATCGACACGCGCGTGAACTTTCCGAACGCTTTTGGCGACACGTTCTTCCACGTGGTGCCATTGTCGGTGGAGACGTGCACGAGTCCGTCGTCGCTGCCGGTCCAGAGCACGCCGGCCTTCACCGGCGATTCGGCAAAGGCGAAGATCGTGGCGTACCACTCGGTGCCGGTCATATCGCCACTCACCGGGCCACCGCTGCGTCCCATCGTGTTGGTGTCGGCGAGCGTGAGGTCAGCGGAGATCTTGTCCCACGATGCGCCCTGATTCTTCGAGCGCCACACGTACTGCGACGTGGTGTACAACGTGGTCGGGTCGTGCGGTGAGAAATGGATCGGGAACGTCCACTGGAATCGCTGCGGCACGTCCTTCACGGCGATACCGTCGTAGTTGCCAAGCCACACCGACACGTCGCGGCGGGTGTTGGTCTTCTTGTCGTGGCGCGTGAGTTGGCCCATATAGCAGCCGCCAAACGTGACGTCCGGATTGTTCGGGTCGATGGCGATGTACGCGTTCTCGCAGCCGGCCACCGGGAACCAGTCGCGCTCACCAATGAAGCCGTTGTCGGAACGGCTGGCGATCGACACCGTGCTGTTGTCCTGCTGCGCCCCGTAAATGCGATACGGCTGCTGCTTGTCGGTGGTCACGTGATAGAACTGCGACGTGGGCTGATTCCCCTGCGTACTCCACGTACGGCCGCCGTCCATCGAGATCGTGGCGCCACCATCATTGCCGTTGATGAGACGATTCGGATCCTTCGGATCGACCCACATGATATGGGTATCGCCGTGCGGAACCCGCACCGGCGTGAACGTGCGTCCGCCGTCGATCGAGCGATGCACCGTGAGATTCATGACATACACGGTGTTCTCGTTGACCGGATCAGCCGTGAGGCTCATGTAGTAGAACGGTCGCACCACAAACTTCTGATCACCGCTCGTGCGCGACCAGGTGGCGCCGGCGTCGTCGGAGCGAAACACACCGCCCAGCGAGTCCTGCGCTTCGATGTTGGCGTACACGCGCTGCGAATTCGCCGGAGAGACCGACACGCCGATCTTCCCGATCAAGCCCTTCGGCATGCCCGGATTGAAGGTGAGTTCGGTCCACGTGTCGCCGCCGTCGGTGCTTTTCCACAGGCCGCTGCGGCCGGCGCCGGCATCCATGCCCCACGGCGTACGCTGGAACTTCCACATCGACGCATACACAATGCGCGGGTTGTTGACGTCGATCGACAGGTCGGCGGCACCCGTGCTGTCATTCAGGAAGAGCACCTTCTTCCACGTGGCGCCGCCGTCGGTGGTGCGAAACACCCCACGATCCGATGACGGACCGAACGCATGCCCCAGTGACGTGACGAACGCGACATCGGGATTGGACGGATGCACGCGCAGCGATGTGATCTGCTGGGCATTGGAGAGACCGCGCGGCGTCCACGTTTGCCCGCCGTCCGTGGAGCGATACACGCCCGACCCGTAGGTGATGTCCTCCCGCGGCTTGCCCTCGCCGGTGCCGACCCAGATCACGTTGGGGTCGCTGGGGGCCACGGTGATCGCGCCGACCGACGAGAGATCGGTCTTGCCGTCGGTGATGTTGTCCCAGGACTGACCGGCGTTGGTCGTTTTCCAGACGCCGCCATTCACAGCGCCGAAATAGAAGACCAACGGCTTGGTGGGATCGCCGGTCACGGCTGTCGCCCGGCCGCCTCGCGAGGGGCCCACGTTGCGCCAGCGCAGAGACTTGAAGGCGAGATTCGTCTTCGTGCCGTCGCTGTACAGGGTGGGGTCGTAGGCAGGGCGCGGCGCCGAGGCGCGTGGCGCGGGAGCGCGTTGCGCAGCGGCTGGCATCGCGCTGAGCAACAGGAGCGCAGCGGTGGCACCACTGCGACGTATTAGAGAGGGTGAACGCATCCGGGGACGTTGCCAGTATGCGGCGCCGGGTGCAAGATCCCCCACTCTTGGCGTTTCCCATCTGTACTGAGGCTGCCCATGCGACCTGTGCCCAATCGCTCGCCCGTTCCCTCTGTCGCGCGGCTGGCGGCGAGTGGTACCCTCTTGGTCTTGTCCGCTGCTCCGCTCTGGGCACAAGCGAAACGACCGATGGCCTGGGTGGACGCGCAGCGCCTCCGCTCGGTGGCCGGTTCGGCCATCTCGCCCGATGGCAGCCAGATGCTGTACGCGCTCACGACGCCCAATTGGCAAGAAGCGACGACCCAGAGCGACATTTATCTGGTGCGTACCGACCGCGGCCTCGAGACCACGCGGCAACTCACGTTCACCAAGGACAAGAACGAATCCTCGCCGCGGTGGGCGCCCGCCGGCGGATGGTTCGTGTTCTCCTCGAACCGGGAAGGTGCGGCGGGAGAGGCCAAGCAGCAGCTGTTCCTTATGCGCGCGGATGGCGGCGAAGCGCGTCGCATCACGAATGCGAAGGAAGGCGTGAGCACGTTCGCCTTCAGTAAGGACGGGCAGTGGCTGGTGTATCGCAGCGGCAAGTCCAGCGAGGAGCAGCTCTACGCCCTCGCCATGGCGTCGCTCGACCGCGGTACGCCGCTCGATTCGCTCACGTCCACG
>JBBQAK010000390.1:0-3839 GCA_038316215.1 Gemmatimonadales bacterium
GTCCGGCCGCCACCACGCTCTACGGCACCGAAGCGTCGGGCGGCGTGATTCAGATCTTCACCAAGCGTGGTCGTGAAGGCCCCGCCGTGTGGACGCTGGAAGCGAGCGGCGGCATTAACAGCATGGGCGACTTCGGCCCGCGCTCCGATCCCACGCGCATGTTCCTGCGCGAGTGCCGCGGCCCCAATATGCTCGACGCCAACGGCGTCGCCTTCGAAGACGCCACTTGCCCCGAAAGCGGCTCGTGGCTGCAGAATGGCTACCTCGGACGCTACTCGCTCGGCGTACGTGGCTCGGGCAGTGGCATCAACTACTCGATCTCCGGGAATCTCGAGAACGAGTCTGGTGTTTTCCGCGTCGGCAGTAACAAGACTGGTGGCCTGCGCGCGAACCTCGGCTTCGCCCCGTCGAAGACCGTCACGCTCGCGCTGAATACGTCGTGGCAGCGCCGGAACACGGCGATGCTTTCTGAAGGCAACAGCGCCGACGCGTTCCTGTTGAACGTATCCCGCGGTCCCGGCTCGAATTTCAAGGGTACTGGCTGCAGCACGACCACGATCACCTGCGTGGTCAACAACGAGATCTTCGGGAAGTCCAATACGATCGCTGGGGATCACTTCATCACCGGTGGTACGGCCACCTGGAATCCGACGTCCACGATCAGTAACCGCTTGTCGATCGGCATCGATTACAACAACAACGATCTCCGCACTATCAATCCGTTCGGCTATCTCCGCACGCC
Source organism: Gemmatimonadales bacterium (assembly GCA_038316215.1). Taxonomy (GTDB): domain Bacteria; phylum Gemmatimonadota; class Gemmatimonadetes; order Gemmatimonadales; family Gemmatimonadaceae; genus Gemmatimonas. Next base: position 743 of record JBBQAK010000390.1, read on the forward strand.
AACGGGCGTCTATTTTCAGACGCTGTGGAACCGCCAGCTCATGACGGTCGACCTCGCGAGCAGCTGGAAGCAAACGTTCAGCAAGAATTTTAGCGGTACGTCATCGGTGGGCGGTCAGCTGTTCGACAGTCGCCTCAATTCCACCGAACTGCAGGGCGATAACTTTGCCGGCCCGGGCGTTCCCACGCTCATCTCCGCCTCGCTGCGTCAGATTACCGACGTGAACCAGCAGCGCGTGATCAATGCGGGCTTCTTTGCCCAGCAGATGATCGGCTGGCGTGATCGGCTGTTCGTGACCGCCGGCGCGCGTGTCGACGGCAACTCGGCCTTCGGCACCGGCTTCGGTCTGCAGACCTACCCGAAGCTCAGCCTGTCGTACGTGCTCTCCGACGAATCGTTCTGGCCGTCGAACCTGATTGAAACGTTCAAGTTCCGCGCTGCCGTCGGTGAAGCCGGCAAGGCACCGGGCGCCTTCGACGCCACGCGTACCTGGAACCCGATTGCGGCCGAAGGGGGCCTCTCCGCGTTTACGCCAGGTCAGCTCGGCAACCCAAACCTCGGCCCCGAGCGCACGCGCGAAAGCGAAGTGGGCTTCGACGCCGGAATGTGGGGCGGCCGTTTGGGCGCCGTGTTCACATACTTCAACGCGCGCACCGACGACGCCATCATCAACGTCGCGTATCCGCCGTCACAGGGTTTCTCGTCCAACCAGCCCGAGAACGTCGGTACGATTTCCAACAAGGGTTTCGAAGCGCAACTGACCGCGGCGTTCGAGCCCACCAGTTGGGCACGTCTCGAAACGCGCTTGCAGTACACGCGCGTGAAGGGTGAAGCGGTCGATCTCGGTGGCCGCGTGATTACCCTGGACGCGCTGTCACGCAGCTACGTGCAGGAAGGCCTGCCACTGCCCTCGTACGTGGGCCTCAGGGTCCGCAATCCGAACGAGTTCGGTGCCGCTATCGTCGATACCAATCAGTTCCTCGGTCAGACGTTCCCCGACCAGATCATCAACCCGTCGGTCACGCTCACGCTGTTCAAGAACCTCACCATCGATGCGGTCGGTGAATTCCAGCGCGGCGGCCACCTGCTCAACGGTACCGGCTTCCAAAACTCCGGACTCGGTATCTGGCAGCCCTGCTTCGCCGCCCAGAAAGCGCTCCGCGCCGCCGCCGGCGGCGATGCCTCGGCACTCGCCGGTATCAACGCGAAGGATCGTATGCGCTGCTCGATTACCGCGGCACAGCGCGACTACAGCTACTGGGTGGAAAGCGCTGACTTCTTCAAGCTGCGCAGCCTCTCGGCCTCGTACGACGTGCCCAAGCGCTTTACGCCGGGCGCGCGCAACATGACCGTCTCGGTGACCGGACGGAATCTGTTCGTGAACACCAATTACACCGGCTCCGATCCGGAAACGGCTGACCAGCGCACCAGCACCTTCTCGCGCCGCGACTACTACAACGTCTCGACCTATCGCACGTTCTTGTTCAGCGTGAGGACGAGCTTCTGATGCCTACTATGACTGCACTCTCTCCGATGGCCCGCCGCGCCGTACCGGCCGTGTCCATCGCGCTCGTCGCACTGCTAGGCGGTTGTGACCTGAAGGTCACCAACCCCGGTCCGCTGCTCGACGCAGATCTCAATAGCGCCAGCGCTGTCCCGGCGCTCGTGAACGGCATGGGTGGCGACCTGTCGAACGCGATCGGCTTGTACCTCACTCGTGGTTCGCTGGCCGCGTTCGAGCTGCGTCACTCCGGCAACTTTGCCGCCGAGCGTAAGTTCGCCGCCGGCGACATCGCACCGGAAGACGTGAACGGCGACTGGGCCCGCATGCACACGGCACGGTATGTCGCCGAGGCCGGACTCACGCGCATGAAGACCGTGCTCGGAACGGCATTCGAAACGAACGCCAATACGCCGCGTGCCTATTTGTATGCCGGCTTCGCCAATCGGTTTCTCGGTGAGAACGTCTGTAACGCGGTGTACGACGGTGGGCCGGCGCTACCGAGCAGCAACCACTTCGTGCGCGCGGAAAGCCTCTTCACGCGGGCACTCACGATCTCGCGCGCCCTGAACAACACGGCACTCACGAACGCGGCGCTCGCCGGCCGCGCGCAAGTGTATGCCAATCAGGGTAAGTGGACGGAGGCAGCCGCCGATGCGGCGCTTGTTCCCGTCGCCTTCCGACACAATGCGATCTTCTCGGTCAACACCACACGAGAGAATTTGGGTGTGGCCGTTCAGACCATCACGCGTCGTGAAGTGACGGTGTGGAACACCGTGTGGGTGGCCGATCGCGATCCGCGCGTACCGTACGACACCGTGAAGACGGGGACGGCAATCACCAGAGGCCAGGACGGTACCACCAACTTCTTCCGCCAGCGGAAGTACAACACCCTTGGAGATCCCGTTGCGCTGGCCAAGGGTACGGAAATGCTGCTCATTCGCGCCGAGGCGGCCCTCCGGGCGAACGACCTCACGAACGCGATGCTGTTCATCAATCAGGGTCGGGCGGCCTCCTCGCTCGCTGCGCTTACCGCCACCTCCATCGACGCGGCGTATGTGCACCTGATGCGCGAACGCGGCGCGGTGTTGTGGCTGGAAGGGCGTCGCCTGTTCGACCTGCGTCGCTGGCTGGCCGAAGGACGGAACACGACGCTGCAAGGTCGCAGCACCTGCGTTCCGATCAGCCTTGAAGAACGCGGCGCCAACCCGAACGTGAGCGGCGCGCCGTAAGCCGTTGCCAGTCGGTTGGGTGATGAGGGCAAACGGGGGAGTGGCTCACGCCGCTCTCCCGTTTGTCATATCACAGGGGACGTCGCCACATCGCGAAGGTCGTTCCCTCGACGCTGCGGAGAGCCACCCTGCCGGACAGCGCGTTCAGCGCCGCAAAAACGCCCGGCGCGTGCCGGGAGCCCGCATAGTCGTGCCACAACACCAGTCCTCCCGGCTTCACGATCCGCATCGCTTTGCCAGAATCGCTCTCCACGTACGACCGCGCATGAGAGCCGTCCACGAACACCAGATCGGCCCAGTCCAGAAAAGGCGTCTCGTCGAACTGTTTGCTGTCACCATACAGCTGCTGCACCCGGTCAGCGGT
>JBBQAK010000418.1:0-3479 GCA_038316215.1 Gemmatimonadales bacterium
TCCAAATGGACGCAGCTGCTCGCAGGACGTAGCGATTGAAGTAGAAAAACTGATGATTGGTGCCCAGTGTGCCCGATACGAAGATGATATTCCCCACGCGCACGGCAGGCGAAAAGGGGTTCGCCGGGGGACCGTCGGGATGAATAAACTGCGGCTCGGCGCTCGTGCGCACCGACGCGCGACACGCCGACGCGAACGGCAAGCCGGCCAGCACAACGAACGCACGCGCGCGCCGCCAGGTGAAACGCAGGGAAGACGTCATCCGGCATTCTCCTCCCGCCAGCGTATCGCGTCAAGGGCGCGCGCCGCCCCGAACAGTGTAGCATTGAGTGACCATTCCTCCTCATTCTTCGCCGAGCCCCGCGTATGTACGCTTCTCTCGCGTCATTTCAGTCCGCCTGGCAGTACGAATCCGACAGCACGCAGAAGCTATTGGGCCGCCTCGCGGACGCGTCGCTGTCGCAGCTATTGTACCCCGGTGGCCGCACGGTCGGGCGTCTGGCATGGCACCTCGCGCAGTCGATTCCGGAGATGCTGCACCGCACGGGACTCATGGTGTCCGGTGCCGGTGAGCACGACGCCGTGCCCGCGCACGCCGCCGAGATCGCCGCCGCCTATCGCACCGCCGCCGCCTCGTTGAGCGAGCAGCTCCAAGCCCGGTGGACGGATGCCACGCTGCTCGAAACGGACGACATGTACGGAGAGACGTGGCCACGCGGCATGACGCTCGACGTGCTGATCAAGCACCAGGCGCATCACCGCGGTCAGCTCACGGTCGGTATGCGACAGGCAGGACTGGTGATCCTTGGTATGTACGGGCCGGCAAAGGAAGAATGGAGCGGAATGGGGATGACGGCGCCGGATTGAACGGCGGACGGCGCTAGGAGTCAACGGCGGAACAACGAACAACGTGAGGGCAAACTGCGAGAGCGCGGTTGGCCCTCACGCTTTTTATTCCTAGCGCCGTTCACTCCTAGCGCCGCTAGCCGTTCACCGCCGCGCGACGGGCTCCATTCTCATCACGGCCGATGGCTTTCCTTGCTGATCGTCGATCGAGAAGTAGATGAACCCGTCCGGTCCCTGTCGCACGTCGCGGATGCGACCCTGATCGCGCACGAGATTGTCTTCGACATTGAACACCTTGCCGTCGTAGGTGAGACGCACGATGCGCTGTCCGGATAGTCCGCCCACGATAAAGCTGGCCTTCCACGCCGGGAACTTGTCGCCGGTGTAGATCATGAGGCTCGAGGTGGCGATAGAAGGCACCCACACATTCTTCGGGCTCTCCATGCCAGCGCGCATCGTCGCCGCGTGAATCGCCACACCGGGGCCGTAGTTCACGCCGAAGCCGACCACCGGCCAGCCGTAGTTGAGCCCCTTCTGGATCAAATTCAACTCGTCGCCGCCCTGCGGTCCGTGCTCTGTTGCCCACACCTCACCCGTCGTGGGATGGATGGCGAGGCCCTGCGGATTGCGATGGCCGTAGCTCCAGATTTCCGGCTTCGTGCCGGCTTTGCCGACAAACGGATTGTCGGACGGCACGCGGCCGTCGTCGAACAAGCGAATGACTTTACCGTGATGGTTCGACAGGTCCTGCGCCGGATGCTTTTCCAGATCGCCGCTCGGCGCTACCTGACGCTCGCCCACGGTGATGAACATCATCCCGCTCTTGTCGAAGGCGATCCGAGAGCCATAGTGGCCCGGCGCACCCTTGGTATCGGCGACGAAGATCTCCTTCGCATCGACCAGCGCGTTGTTCTCGAAGCGACCGCGCACCACCGCCGTCGTGGCGGCCCCGCCGCCCAGCGGCTTGGAGAAGCTGAGGTAGATCAGCTTGTTCGCGGCGAAATTCGGATGCGCGACCACGTCGAGCAAACCACCCTGACCGCGGTACGCCACTTCGGGGACACCGGTCACCGGCGCCGGCAGCAGCTTGCCGCCACGTACAATGCGGAGACGGCCTGGACGCTCGGTCACGAGCATGTCGCCGCCAGGAAGGAACGCCATCGACCACGGCTGCACGAGGCCGTCGGCTACTTTGACCAGACGGTAATCGTGCGCCGACGACTTATACACGGGCGACTGCGCCAGCGCGGGGACCGCCAAAAGCGCGCTCGTGGCAGCGGCTGCGAGTAGGAACGTACGACGAACCATCCGGAGGTCTCCTGGAAACGGAAAAGGGGGAGCCTTGGAAAATTAGCGCCCCGCGAAGCTCTGCAGCACCCGCACCGTGTTCAGGTGCACCTTCACCGTGTCCTGCACGTCCCGGCCATACCCGCCGGACATCGTGGCGCACACCGGCACCCCGATCTCCCGGCACATCTGCAGCACGAACGCGTCCCGGCGGTGCAGCCCCTCGAAGGTGAGCTTGAGCCGCCCCAACTTGTCGCCCTCGTGCGGGTCGGCGCCGGCCAGATAGATCACGAGATCGGGCCGAGCCTCACGCAGCACCTCGGGCAGGTGTACCGCGAGGCGTTCGAGATACTCGGTGTCACCAGTCCCATCGTCGAGTTCCACGTCCCGCGTACCCGGCACTTTGTGAAACGGAAAGTTCTTCGCGCCGTGCATGCTGAACGTGTACACCTCTGGGTCGCCGGCAAAGCAGCCGTGCGTACCGTTGCCCTGATGCACATCGAGATCGACAATCGCCACGCGGCGCACATGCCCGTCGCGTTGCAGACGGCGAATCGCCACGGCCACGTCGTTGAAGGTGCAGAAGCCTTCGCCGTGATCGGGGAACGCGTGATGCGTGCCGCCCGCCAGGTTCATCGCCACGCCATGCGCCAGCGCCGACTCGACGGCTTCGCACGTCCCCTGCACCACCCGATACGCGCGCTCCACGAACGATGCCGACCACGGCATGCCGATCCGGCGCTGCTCGGCCGGCGGCAGCGTGCCGTTGGTGATGTGATCGATGTACGCGCGCGTGTGCACAAGCAACAAATCGTCAACGCTCACCCGCTGCGGATCATGCATCCGGTCTGGCGTGACAAGTCCCTCCGCCAGTACGCACTCCCGCAACAGCTGATACTTGGACATCGGAAACCGATGCCCATCGGGGAGTTCGATGGCGTACGTCGACGACGACCAGAGGTGGAGCATGTATGTAGTCTACTCGCTTCACTGTAAACGATCACGCAGAGGCGCAGAGACCGCAGAGGCGCAGAGAAGAAGCACAAGGCATAAAGAAACAGAAAGAGTGCCACGATCCGCCTGTAGCACTCCTCTGCGTTCTCTGCCCCTCAGCGTTCTCTGCGTGATCTTCTCAACGAACCCCTCATTCACGCACCACCATCACCGTCCCGACTCCGCCAGCACGGCTGCCATACGCGTGTAATAGCGCAGCTCCGACCGCTGATCCGACGTCGGTGCACCGGTGTAACGCGCCACGGCGCCGTACAGCCCCGAAATGCGGGCACTCAACTCGGCCGACTGACGCTTGCCGTCGCGCGTGGCGGCATCCGTGCCGGTCTTCGCCC
>JBBQAK010000400.1:0-3726 GCA_038316215.1 Gemmatimonadales bacterium
GATTCGACTTCTGACGTTCCTCTCGATCCAACTCCCGAATGACTGCTGCTTCCTGGACTCTGCGGTGCTCCGCGTGCGACTCGGCGGCTGAGCGTGATCGCGCCTCCGTCTGTTCCGCGTGCGGGCAACCCCTTTTCGCGCACTACGCGCCCGTGCCGAAGGGAACACCACTCGTCGATCGCTGGGACGCATGGCGCTATGCGCCATTCATGCCACTGGAGGACGGTGAGGTCCCCGTATCGCTGGGCGAGGGGCTCACGCCGCTCATCGACGCGCCGGCACTGGCCGCGGCGACCGGCGTGCGTCGACTTTGGATCAAAGACGAGTCGCAGAATCCGACCGTGTCATTCAAGGCGCGCGGCATGAGTGCCGCGGTAACCCGCGCTAAGGCGCAGGGGTATCCCGGCCTCGTGGTGCCAACCGCGGGCAACGCCGGTGCCGCGCTCGCCGCCTACGGGGCCGCCGCCGGTATGCCCGTGCGCGTGTTTGCACCGCGTACCACGCCTCGTCCCATTCTCGACACGATCGAGGCGCTGGGCGCAACGCTCATCCGCATCGAGGGGCACATCGGCGATGCCGGTAAGCTCGCGATCGCGTATGCGGCAGAATCTGGCTATTTCAATGTGTCGACGTTGCGCGAGCCGTACCGCGTAGAAGGCATGAAAACGATGGGCTTCGAAATGGCCGAACAGCTTGGCTGGCGACTGCCCGATGCGTTGGTCTATCCGACTGGTGGTGGGGAAGGGACGATCGGCATTTGGAAGGCCCTCAACGAGCTCCTCGTTGGCGGATGGCTGCCCGAGGGCGCAACGCAGCCCCGATACGTGGTGGCGCAGGCGGCAGGGTGCGCACCGATTGCGCGAGCGTTTGCGGCCAACGAGGATCGCGCGACACCGTGGGTCGATCCCGTGACGTACGCCAGCGGACTCCGCGTGCCGTCGCCACTTGGCGACCGGCTCCTGTTGCGCGTACTGCGCGAAACCGACGGTCTCGCCGGTACGGCCACCGAAGAGGCGATCCGTGAGTGGACGCTTCGCTTGGCGATGGCAACCGGCATCGATGCCGCACCAGAGGGCGGCTGTGCGCTCTCCGTGCTTCGAGACGCGGTGACGGCTGGCACACTTTCAGCCGATGCCGAGGTCGTGGTGTTCAATACCGGCAGCGGCGCGTCGTACCGCGCGTAGTCGGGTCGGTCGCCTATTATTCGCGCGGCCGTTCGACGTGTACTCGGGACGATCTGTTCCGGTTTGAGGGGGGGACGGGTGGAGGGTGAACCTGTGCGCCCATCGGTGTACTACCACGCAGGAGCAATCATGGCACTTACGAGGAGAGTAGTGATGAAGGCTTGGATGTGGACAGCGGTTGCGAGCGCGACGGTCCTCAGCGCGGCACTGCCACGCGTATCGGTCGCGCAGAGCGCGTGCGAGATCAACGACAGCAGCCCGTATCAGGTGAATGGCGCGAAGCAGTACATCCTTGCGGCTGCGAATTCGCGCCGCGCAGATGAAGTGCCCAAGCACTTGCAAAACGCGATTCGTGTGCTCACCGACGACCCGTCGAAGATCAAGAACGAGGCTGGTCGCCAGTTTATGCTCCTGCGCGCCTATGCGCAGTGGCTTGAGCGCGACAACGCGGGCTACGTCGTGAAGCGCGGCGATGTCGGCTTCACCCAGAATCCGGCCGGCTCTCAGAATCTGTTGCTCGCCCTCGATTCGGCGGCGACCGTCCTCGAGTCGATGTTACCGCAGTGCGCGCCGAAGGTGCGCCCGTATCGTGACAAGTTCTTCTCTGAGATCTTGAACAAGGCGATCCTTGCGATGGGCGCCGAGCAGAACGACTCGGCGTCATATTTCGCGAATCTCTCGCTACAGGTGTCGGGTTCCGATCCGCGTCCATGGAACGTGCTGTCGGCGATCTATCAGCGCGAGAACAAACTCGACAGTGCGATGATCGCGATGGAGAAGGTGATTGCGCTGTCCGGTTCGGACGAGCTCTACGCGAAGGTGAAGCAGCAGAGCCGCTACAACCTGGCGGTCACCAAGTTGACCGGTGCCGAAGCAGAAGCTGCCGGTGACAAAAAGGACGCCGAGATCAAGGCCGCTCGCGCGCTGCTGGAGGCGTACCTGAAGGACGCGCCCGGCGACGCGAACGCCGCGCAAGCGCTCGGTCGTGCGGTTCGCCTGGCCGGCGACACCGCCGCGGTCACGGCACTCTTCGCGGACATGGTCAACGCGCCGGACAAGTTCACGGCCGATCAGCTGTTCGAAGCGGGATCGAACGCGGCCGCGTCAGGACACGATACAGACGCGGCGAAGCTGTTCGAGGACGGTCTCAAGAAGAATCCGTATCACCGGCTGGCGCTGCTGAACTTCGCCAACGTGCTGTTCACGCTGAAGGATCCCGATCGCATGGCGCCGGTGGTCACGCGTTTGGTTGCCGTGGATCCCAACTTCGATCGGGGCTACCGCCTCATGGCAGGGCTCTGGCAGCTCCGCGCCCGCGCTTCGTCGGACGCGGCGAAGAAGAAGTCCGCGAACGACTCGGTGCTCTTCTACCTCGACCGGCAGACCAAGACGAATCCGCGGGTCGACGTTACCCTGGCCCAAAAGTCGGGGAATGCCTTCTCGGTGCAGGGCACGGTGAATCACGAGGGCAGCGCGCCCGCATCCTGGACGATGAAGCTTGAGCTGCTCGACGACACCGGCGCCGTAGTCGCGACGAAGGACGTCGCGATTGGACCGGTGGATGCGGGTGGAAGCACGACCTTCTCGGTCAAGCTCGATGCGCCGAAGGCGGTCGCGTTTCGCTATACCCCCCTCAAGTAAGTCCATGTTCTAAATTGACTTCGGGCCTCACAGCTCGTATATTTTCTCAAGTGGGCGCCAGCGCTACGGTTGCCGCTCCATTGTCATCCGGGGGAAGGCCTTTGGGCTTCTTCCCCCGTTTTCGTCCCAGGTCATGGTTCGCGTCACACGTGTGCAGCCGGGAAGCATTGCCGACGAGATCGGCATCGTTCCCGGCACTGAACTCCTCGCCGTCAACGAACGGCCGTTGGAGGACTTCCTCGACTGGGAGTTCTTGACGGCCGATGAGGCGTTTATCGTGTCGGCGCGACTTCCGGATGGTTCGGAAGTCGAATACGACATCGAACGGGAAGGTGGCGAACCCATGGGCGTGGAGCTCGCGCCGCCCACGATTCGTCGTTGCGCGAACCGATGCGAGTTCTGTTTCATCGAAGGGCTACCGAAGGGCCTCCGGAAGGGCCTCTACATCCGCGACGACGATTACCGGCTGTCTTTCGCGTACGGTAACTTCGCGACGTTGTCGAATGTGAAAGAGAAGGACATCGCCCGCATCCTCGAGTATCGACTGTCACCGCTCTACGTATCGGTTCATGCGACGCCGTGGGAGGCGCGGAAGATCCTCCTCAACAACCCGCGCGTCCCCAATATCGTCGACCAGCTCACGCGGCTTGCCGAGGGCGGTATTCAGTTCCACGGGCAGATGGTGATCGTGCCGGGTCTGAATGACGGTGACGTTCTCGAGCAGTCGCTGACCGATCTGTGGAACCTCGGCGATGCCGTGATGTCCGTGGCGCTCGTGCCCGTCGGTGTGACCCAGTTCTCGCACCTGTACAACGGCAAATCGATGGACGCGGAGAATGCACGCCGCTTGCTCGACACCGTGCATCGCTGGGCCGAGCGTGGTCTCGCCGAGCGTGGTGAT
>JBBQAK010000087.1:0-11573 GCA_038316215.1 Gemmatimonadales bacterium
GTCCGGCATGACCGGCATCAAGCCCGGTACGCAGGACATCATCGAGGGCGGCGTCGAGATCCAGACGCGACAGACCCTTGAGAATATCCGCACCGCGCTGCAATCGGCGGGTGCGACCATGGCCGACGTGGGCGAGTGCACGGTGTTCCTGACCGACATGCGTGATTACGCCGCGATGAATGGTGTATATACCGAGTACTTCCGCGTCGACCCCCCGGCGCGAGCGACGGTCGCTGTGACCGCGCTCCCGCGTCCCGCTGCGCGCGTGGAAATCAAATGCAGCGCACAGATCCGCTCTCCGGAGAAGCCGTGACGCCCCCGCTCCAACTCAAACGTGGTGCCGATCTTTTGCACGACCCCGTGCTGAACAAGGGCACCGCGTTCACTGACGCCGAGCGCGATGCGTTCGGATTGCGCGGGCTGCTGCCGCCACGCGTCATGTCACAGGACGAGCAGCTCGCCCGCATTCTGCCGGGCGTCCGCTCCAAGCCGTCGCCGCTCGAGCAGTACGCGTATCTGGTCGCGCTTCACGATCGCAACGTCACGCTGTTCTATCGTCTCGTGATGGAGCATCTGGAAGAGCTTATGCCCGTGCTCTACACGCCGACGGTCGGGCAAGCGTGCGAGGATTTCGGTCGTATTTTTCGTCGCAGTCGTGGCATGTATATCACGGCCGCCGACAAGGGACACGTGGCGGAGGTGCTCGCCAACTGGCCGCAGGACGACGTGCGCATGATCGTGGTGACCGATGGCGAGCGCATTCTCGGCTTGGGCGATCTCGGCGCCAACGGCATGGGCATCCCGATCGGGAAGCTCACCCTATACACGGCTTGTGCCGGTGTATCGCCGAACGAGTGCTTGCCGATTACGATCGATGTCGGAACAAACAACACCACCCTGCGCGAGAGTCATTCCTACGTCGGTCTACGTCAGCCGCGGTTGCGCGGTGCGGCATACGACGAGTTGCTGGATGAATTTATCGAGGCGGTACAGACACGCTTCCCGTTGGCCTGTCTGCAGTTCGAGGACTTCGGCAATCACAACGCCTTCTCGCTGCTCGAACGGTGGCGCGATCGCATCTGCACCTTCAACGACGACATTCAGGGCACGGCGTCGGTAGCGCTGGCAGGCTTGTACTCCGCGGCTCGCATCAGTGGCACGCCACTGCGTGACATGCGCCTGCTGTTTCTTGGCGCCGGTGAGGCCGGCATCGGCATCGGTGATCTCGTGGTCGAAGCGCTCTGCTCGGAAGGTCTGTCGCTGGACGAGGCGCGTCGTCATTGCTGGTTCGTGGACTCGAAGGGGCTGGTCGAGCAGTCGCGCACCGACCTCGCCGAACACAAGCAGCGCTTCGCCCACGATCATGCGCCGGTGAGCAGCCTGCTCGACGCCGTGGAATCGCTCAAACCGCACGCCATCATCGGCGTATCCGGTACGCCAAATACGTTCACGAAGGACGTGCTGGCGGCGATGGCGAAGGAGCACGAGCGGCCGATCGTGCTCGCGCTGTCCAACCCCACGTCGAAAGCCGAGTGCACCGCTCTCGAGGCGTATGCGGGCACCGCTGGTCGTGCGATCTTTGCCAGCGGCAGTCCGTTCGCACCGGTGACGTACCTGGGCAAGACACACGTGCCGGGGCAGGGCAATAACGCCTACATCTTCCCGGGCGTCGGTCTGGGCATCACGGTCAGTGCGTCATCACGCGTGACGGAGGCCATGTTCGCCGCCGCCGCGCGTACGCTCGCCTCGCTGGTCACGGAAGATGACCTGGCCATGGGACGCATCTATCCCAGCCTCTCGCGCATTCGTGAAGTGTCACGCGCCATCGCGATCGACGTCGCCACGCTGGCGTTCGACCGCGGATTGGCACGGGTCGAGCGGCCGGCGGATATCGCCGCCGCGGTCACCGAGGCGATGTTCCAACCGCACTACGTGTCGCTGCTGTAGTTCCGCATATCATCACACCTTCCCGCCGCCTCATGCGCTCCCAACGTTCGTGGTGTCTGGCCGCCGCGCTCCTGCTTGTCACCCCGTCGGAGACCCGCGCACAGGAGACGCATTCGTACCAGTCCGACTTCACGGTGGCGGAGTTCGCCGCCCGCCGCGCGAAGCTCTACGACGCGATCGGCTCGCAGGGCGTCGCCATCGTGCAAGGAGCCAGCGGGGTACCCGGCTTCAGCGTGTTCCGGCAGTCGAACGACTTCTACTACCTGAGTGGCGTCGAGTCGGAGCACGCGTATCTGCTGCTGAACGGGCGCGCGCGCACCGCCACGCTGTATCTCCCGCCTCGCGATGAGGGACGTGAGCGCTCGCAAGGAAAGATCCTCTCGGCGGAGGACTCAACACTGGTGAAGCGACTCACGGGCGTCGATCAGGTACGGGGGCTGGAGAGTCTCGCGCGCGACCTCGTGAGCGCTGATCTGATTCGCCCCCCGGCCCTGGCGCTGTATACACCGCTCAGCCCCATGGAGACCGGCAACGACAGTCGCGACGAACTGCTTGCCGGTCAGGCGCGCGCGGCGAGTGATCCGTGGGATGGCCGACCGGCGCGAGAGGCGCATTTCGTGCGGATCATCAAGGAGCGCTTCCCGCAGTTTGACGTGCGCGATCTGTCGCCAACGCTGGACGCGATGCGCGTGATCAAGAGCGCCGCCGAGATCGCGCTTATTCGCCACGCCACGCAATTGGCCGGACTCGGCATCATGGAAGCGATGCGGTCCAGCCGTCCTGGTGTGTACGAGTACCAGCTCGATGCAGCCGCCAAGTATGTGTTCTATGCGAATGGCGCCCGTGGCGACGGCTACGCCTCCATCATAGGCGGCGGTACGAACGCGTATCTGGGGCACTATTTCCGTAAGGCCGACGTGTTGCGCGACGGCGACCTGGTGCTGATGGACTATGCGCCCGACTACCGCTACTACACGAGTGACGTGACGCGCATCTGGCCGGTGAACGGAAAATTCACGACGGCCCAAGCCGCCTTGTACGAGTACATCGTGGCGTATCGTGACGCGCTCTTCCGCTACATCAAGCCGGGTATCACCGCTGACGAGATCCTCGACCGCGCGGCCGTGGATATGAAGCAGTACCTCGTGGGAAAGACGTTCGCATCGCCCGTGCATCTCAAGGCTGTGCAGCAGGGATTGGCGTTCCGCGGCCACTTTCAGCACCCGGTTGGCATGGCCGTGCACGATGTGGGCCGCGTGCGTGGCGTGCCACTGACGCCGGGCATGGTGTTCACGATCGATCCGATGATCTGGATCCCCGAAGAGCAGCTGTACATCCGCATCGAAGACATGGCCCTCGTCACGGAGGATGGTGTGGAAAATCTGAGCGGATTCGTCCCGTCGCGTATGGCCGACGTGGAACGCACGATCGCCGAAGCCGGCGTGATACAATTTCGTCCGCCTGTCGCACCAGTGCGCGCCGCAGGGAGCGTGCGGAAATGAAGCCGCTGGTTACCGCCGGTCTGGCGCTTCTGGGCTCGTTCATGTCGCCCGCGGCGCCGGTCGACACGTACCCCAAGAACCCCAACATCGACGCCCTCAACTACGCGTTCACCATCGAGCTGTCAGATACGACCGATGTGATTGTCGGCGAGCTCGCGCTTGACGTCCGCTTTGTCGGGGCCGGCGTACGTGCCGTACGACTCGATCTCATGGGCACCCGTGCGGCTCAAGGCGGCAAGGGTATGCGCGTGTTGGGCGTCTCGATGAACGGCACCGCCACGCCGTTCACGCACATGGACGATGTGTTGTTGGTGGCGCTGACCACCGCGCCGGCCGTCAATCAGCGGGGACGATTGGTCGTACGCTATCAGGGTGTGCCCGCCACGGGGCTCAAGATCGGCAACAACAAGTACGGCGATCGTACCTTCTTCAGCGACAATTGGCCTGACAAGGCCCGCCATTGGCTGCCGACGATCGACCATCCGTATGACAAGGCGACGAGCGAGTTCATCGTCACGGCTCCCAGTCACTATCAGGTCGTGTCCAACGGTCTGCAAACAGAAATCACGGACCTGCCCGGTGGTCGCCGTCGCACGCACTGGAAGAACTCGGTGCCGATCGCGCCGTGGTTGTACGTGCTGGGCGTGGCGCGCTTTGCGGTGCAGCGTGTGGATACGTACGACGGGAAAGCCATCGAGACGTGGGTGTATGCGCAGGACCGCGATGCCGGGTTTGCCGACTTTGCCACGCCAACGAAGGATGTGCTCGCGTACTACAGCGACTACGTCGGCCCCTTCGCCTATGAACGGTTGGCCAACATTCAGTCCAACAGCGTGAGCGGCGGTATGGAGGCGGCATCGGCCATCCTCTACAGCGAGAGTTCAGTCACCGGAACCGGCAGCCTGCGCTGGCGCAATGTGGTGATCCACGAGATTGCGCATCAGTGGTTTGGCAATGCCGTCACCGAGGCCGATTGGGACGATGTCTGGCTGAGCGAGGGCTTTGCCACCTACTTCACACTGCTGTACATCGAACACGCGTATGGCCGTGACGAGTTCGTGCGCGGGCTGCAATCCAGCCGCAGCACGGTCATGAGCTTCGCCGCCAAGAACCCGGCCTACACCATCGTCCATAACAACCTGCGCCGCATGGAGGATGTGACCAGCTCACACACCTACCAGAAGGGGAGTTGGACGTTGCACATGCTGCGTGGCGTGATCGGCCAGGACGCGTTCCAGCGCGGCATTCGCACGTACTACGCGCGGCACTTCAATAGCAACGCGACTACGGCCGACTTTCGCCGAGCCATGGAAGAGGCGTCGGGACAAGAGTTGGGATGGTTCTTTGAACAATGGCTCTACAAGCCCGGCACGCTCAAGGTGGCCGGCTCGTGGACATACGACGCGGCCGCGAAGCAGGTGCGCATTGCGCTGGACCAGGTGCAAACCGACGGCAGCATGTTCACGATGCCCGTGGAGATCGCGGTGTACAGCAAGGGCCAGCCGCTGCCGGCCATGGAGCGGGTGCAGGTGCGTGCGCAATCCAACGTTTTTACCATCAGCGCGCCCGTGGAGCCCGACAGCGTACGTCTGGACCCGAACCTGTGGGTGCTGATGGATGCCACGTTTGAGAAGCGGCGATAGTGCACCGCCGCCTTGGCATGCGATGGCAATCGGTGCTCGTGGTGGCGTGCGTTGGTGCGTTCGGTAGCGCCTGCTCGCTAGGCACCGAACGCGTGACCGCGCCCGATCTGATTCTCCACCATGGCCTCGTGTACTCATTGGCATGGCCAGAGCCGTCAACCGAGGGCCAGCCGTCGGCTGAGGCACCCTATGACTCTGTCGCGGGCTGGCACCACGACGCCACGGCTGTTGCGGTGCGCGATGGACGCATTGTGTACGTGGGTGCGGATTCCGGCGCGCTCGCCCTCAGGGGGCCGAATACCCGCGTCGTCGATCTGGGCGGCCACGTTGTGGTTCCAGGACTTGTCGACGCGCATACACATGTGGCCGAACTCGGGCAATCGCTTGACCGTGTAAACCTGACTGGCGTTGGGACTGAGGCGGAGGCGGTGGAACGCATCGCCGCGCGCGCCGCGCAGACGCCCAAAGGCGAGTGGATCCTCGGCTACGGTTGGGATGAAGGCGCGTGGGCGAGCCATTATCCCGATAAGCGACTGCTCTCCGCACGCGTTCCGGATCACCCGGTCATCTTGCGCAGCCTGCACGGCTTCGCGGCGTGGGCGAATGCACGTGCCCTCACGCTCGCCGGCATCACGCGTGAGACACCGTCACCTGCGGGCGGCGAGATCCGCACCGACGCGCGCGGCGAGCCGACGGGTCTCGTGCTCAATCGTGCGGTTCCTTTGCTCGACAACGCCGTCCCGCTCCCTGCGCCAGCGCAGCAGGACGCACAGCTCTTACGTGCCCTGCATGTGATGGCCGCGGCGGGCTACACCGGCGTGCACGAAGCCGGCGTTGCGCCTGGTGTCATGGACAGCTTCGAACGACTGGCCGAGCGTGATTCATTACCCCTGCGCGTGTACGCCATGTTAAGTGCGCGCGACTCGGCGCTGATTCGCCGTTGGATTGCACGCGGCCCATTCAGATCAGCCAATGGCATGCTCACGGTGCGCGCCGTAAAGGCGTATTACGACGGTGCCCTTGGCTCTCGAGGAGCGCAGCTGCTCGCTGACTATGCCGACCGCCCAGGGCATCGCGGGGTGAGTGGTGGCACGTACGGGTTCGACCAGCGGCTGGTGGCCGATGCCATGAGCGCCGGCTTCCAGGTGGGCATTCACGCCATTGGTGATGCGGGCAACCGCGCGACGCTCGACTTCATCGATTCCGTCACCGCCGCGGCACCCAAGGCGCGCGGATTACGTCATCGTGTCGAGCACGCGCAGATCGTTTCAGCGCCTGATATCGCGCGGTTCGCGTCGCTGGGCATCATCGCCTCCGTGCAGCCACCTCACGCCGTGGAGGATAAGGGTTGGGCGGAAACGCGAGTCGGCGCCGATCGCATCGCGGGCGCGTATGCCTGGCGCACCTTACGTCGTGCGGGGGCTGCGCTTGTGTTTTCCTCGGACCTGCCCGGCTCCGACTGGAGCCCGTTGTACGGCTTGCACTCAGCGATCACGCGCCAGGACACCGGCGGTGCGCCGCTCGGTGGGTGGTATCCCGCGCAGCGCATGACGCCGGAAGAAGCGGTGCGTGGCTACACGTCGTGGAGCGCGTTCGCGGGATTCGACGAGCAGGACGCCGGTACGATTGCCGTGGGCAAGCGCGCCGATTTGACGGTGCTCAATGTGGATCCGTTTCGTGCGGATGGTCCCGCCCTGCTACGTGGTGAGGTAGTCACCACGGTGTCTCGCGGTCGCGTGACGTATCAGCGGTAACGCGATGAGGTAGATCGAGAACTGATCACGCAGCGCAACGGAGAACGCAGAGCGCGCAGAGGTTTCTTACCGAAGGTTTCACGTTGTCAGGGGGCTGGTATCATCGATCTCGAATTCAGTGCGCAGGAGATGCGCGACATGGCCGATCAGGTCGTGGCGCGCTGCGTGGATCACATCACGACGCTGCCCAGTCAGCGGCTATACGGCGTGCACGATGCGGAGGCGCTTTGCCTCAGCATGCGCGAGTCGTCGCCGGCGTCGGGAACGCCGCTCTCGACGCTGCTCGACGATCTGTTCACGACGTACATCCCGCAGTCGTTCAATACGCCGTCGCCGGGCTATCTCGCGTACATCCCCGGTGGCGGACTGTTTCCGGCGGCGCTGGCAGATTTCATTGCCGATACGACCAACCGCTATACGGGTATCTGGCAGGCAGCGCCGGCGTTGGTGCAGCTGGAAGCGAATGCGCTGGAGTGGCTGCGTGAGTGGATGGGATTTCCCCTAGGCACGCGCGGTGTGTTCACGACCGGCGGCTCGATGGCCACGTTCAACGCCGTGTTGTGCGCGCGTGAGCAGTATCTGGGCCCCGACATCCGTCGCGGGGTGCTCTATACGTCAGATCAGGCGCACCATTGCGTGATTAAGTCGGCCAAGCTGGCCGGCATCATGCCCGATCGGGTACGCTGCATTCCGGCTGATGCGCAGTTCCATTTGCCGGTATCGGCGTTGCGCGAGGCGATCGCGCAGGACCGTCGTGATGGGTTGTTGCCGTTCATGGTGGTATCGAACGCCGGCACCACCAATACCGGCGCGGTCGATCCGCTTAACGACATCGCCGACGTGTGTGCCACCGAACAGCTCTGGCATCACGTGGACGGCGCGTACGGTGCCTTCTTTCAACTGTGCCGCGACACGCGTGACGTGCTCCGTGGCCTGGAGCGTGCCGACTCACTTACGCTCGATCCGCACAAGGGCATGTTCATGCCGTACGGTACGGGCGCGTTGCTGGTGCGCGACGGCGAGGCGCTCCGTGCCGCGCACGGCGCGACGGCCGACTATCTGCCAGATATGCCGAGCGCGGCAGATTTCTATGATCCGAGTCAGCATGGGCCGGATTTGTCGCGCGGATTTCCGGGGCTCCGCATGTGGCTCACGATCAAGCTGTACGGCGCGGATGCGTTCCGCGCCGCGATCGACGAGAAGCGCGCGTTGGCACTCGACGCCGCTGCTCGGGTATCGCGGCTCCCACATGTGGTGATGGACGCACCGCCGGAGCTGTCGTTGTTCCCGTTCCATCTCACGTGGACCGGCGCCACGCTCGCCCAAGAGGACGCCGCGACGCGGGAGCTGATGGCGGCTACGTCGCAGCGCGGACGCGTCATGATCAGCGGCGCGGTGGCCGGTGGACGGTACGTGGGTCGCATCTGCGTGTTGAGCTTTCGGACGCACGCGATGCAGATCGACCACCTGGTGGACGACATGGCGGCGGCGATTGTCGAGGTGGTGGCGAAGCACCGGGCGTAGGGCGTTACGGGTGAACTTCGTGGTGGTGCAAGGGGATCAGGAATAGCCCGACAGTCAGGCGTGCACTCGCGGGGTATGGTGTAGAGGGTTGTAGCCCGTGACACATCGACTCTCGGGAGATCTCTCATGCTGCAGGATGCTCGCGTCGTGCCGTTGCTCGTGAGGCAGATCCGACTAGCGCCTTGGCTGATCTGTGCCTGTCTCGCGGTCGGCCCACTGCGTGCGCAGCCAGCGAGCGAGGTGCTGCTCGTTGGTGCGCGTGTACGCGTGGTGGATACGGTCAACCAACGTACGGATTACGCGGGTACGTTCATGCGACGGAACGGCGACACGCTCGTGATCGTGGGCCGCCACGGAGCCGCGCAAGCACTCCGCCTGCGGCAATGGCACCGACTCGACGTCAGCGTCGCTCGACGCCGGCACGTCGTTCGCAACGGGCTCATCGGTGCAGCTAGCGGAGCACTCGTGCTGGCCGCCGTTGGCGCTGCCATCGTGGACCCTGAGCCGAGGCGCTCCGACGCGTGCGTTCCGCTTGGACCGGACGGGTCCTGCTGGTCCTTCGTGGTGGGTGGAACGCCGCGATACATGGGAGCTGCGGTCGGTGGGGCCTACGGTGCGGGGCTCGGCGGCATCATCGGCGCGCTCACCGGTATACCGCGGCGTGACCAGTGGGCTCCCTTGCAGCCGGGCACGGGTGGCCTATCCGTATCCGTTGGCGCCAGGATGGTCATGGTCCGACTCCCGTTCGGCCGCGGTTCGCAGTGAGTGCGCGGGATGCGGTCGCACCGATGGCGCCGCCGGTACCGAAGCGGTTGTGAATCACCGGGCGTGATGGCGAGGCCGTTACCAACTGGGACACGGATTCGCGGAAAGAAGCCGGAGCAACACGGATTTGTCCGTGGACACTCGCTGGACGCCGCAAGGTCCGGCACATTGGTCTGCGTCGATGTTGTTGGACTTTCTCTCGCAGCGCGGACTCTCTCGTGTCGTACATCGCACCCGAAACTCGTCTGCGTGAGCTCACGCCGGTTCCGCTTCTCGTCGGTGCCGTCCTTGGCCTGATCTTCGGCGCGTCGTCGCTGTATCTGGTGCTCAAGGTTGGACTCACCGTGAGTGCGTCGATTCCGGTGGCGGTCATCTCGATCACGATCTTCCGGCTGTTTGCGCGTTTGGGCGGCCGTGATGCGACGATCCTCGAGCATAATATCGTGCAGACGGCAGGATCGGCGGGCGAATCGATTGCGTTCGGCATCGGCGTCACGATGCCAGCCATTCTCATCCTCGGCTTTGATCTCGAGATCGCGCGCGTGCTGCTGGTCGCGGTACTCGGCGGCGTGCTCGGCATCCTCATGATGATCCCACTGCGTCGCGCGCTGATCGTAGCGCAGCATGGTGTACTCAAGTATCCGGAAGGCACGGCGTGCGCAGAGGTGCTGAAGGCCGGCGCGAATGCTGAGTCGCGCGCGGCGGCGAGCGAAGGGGCGCGGCGAGAGCAGGAGGTGCTTGGTGGGGCTGATACGAGCGCCCGCACCATCTTCACCGGCTTCGGTATTGGTATTGTTTATAAAACCACGATGTCCGCGCTACGCGCATGGAAGGATGTCCCGGAGAAGATATTCGGCGCACCGTTTTCGGCGGCATCGGTGTCGGTAGAGGTGTCACCGGAGTTGTTGGGCGTGGGCTATATCATCGGCCCACGGGTGGCCGCCGTGATGTTTGCGGGCGGCGTGTTGGCGTATCTCGTGCTCATCCCGATGATCGCGTACTTCGGTGCAGCGCTGACCGCTCCGCTAGCCCCCGAAACGCGCGCGCTGATCCGCGACATGAGTCCGGGCGCTATCCGCAATGCGTACGTGCTGTACATCGGTGCCGGCGCCGTGGCGGCTGGTGGCATTGTCAGCGTGATTCGTTCGATGCCCACGATCTGGCATGGACTGCGCGAAGGGCTGCGCGACGTGTCCAACTCCACCGCCACGACCGTTCGCGAGACTGTTCGCACCGACCGCGATCTGTCGCTCAAGCTGGTGCTGCTTGGCATCATTGCGCTGGTGGTCGCGCTCGTGGGGGCGAGTCCGCTCTACGTGGGTGGCACTGGATTTGGGACGCGCATCGCGGCCGCGCTGCTGATCGTGGTGTTCGGCTTTCTCTTCGTGACCGTGTCGTCGCGATTGACCGGTGAAATCGGCTCATCATCGAATCCGATTTCCGGTATGACGGTGGCCACGTTGTTGCTCACGTGCTTGGCGTTCGTGCTGCTGGGCTGGACAGGCAGCAACTACTACGTCACGGCGCTTTCGATTGGCGCGATCGTGTGTATTGCCGCGTCGAACGGTGGCACCACGTCGCAGGATTTGAAAACCGGGTTTCTCGTGGGCGCGACGCCGCGCTCGCAGCAGATCGCGATCGTGGTGGGCGCGCTGGTGTCGGCGTTGGCGCTTGGACCCATCCTGCTGCGCCTGAATGCGGCCGGTACCGTGTATGTGAGTGCAGCCGCGATGGTGCCAGATGCGGCTGGCGGCGCGGCGCTCTCGAGTGGTGAAACGGTAGATGTGCGCACCCTCGAGCGTCGCGAATCGGTAGACGGCATCATGGCCGACGGCAGCACCGATTCGCGTGAGTACTGGGTCTGGCATCGCCAAGATCCGAGCGGTGGTAACGCCGAGAAGTATCTGGTGAACGACGAGGGGAAGCCCGTCTACTTTGTGGATCCCGGCATCAATGGCAGCATCACGACGCTGGCGAATGGGCAGTCGGTACCGAAGTTCGATGCGCCCAAGGCCACGCTTATGTCGTACATCATCAAAGGCATCTTGGGTGGGAAGTTGCCATGGGGCTTGGTGTTGTTGGGCGCCATGATTGCGATCGTGCTCGAGCTGTCGGGGATTCCATCGCTGGCCTTCGCGGTGGGCGTGTATCTGCCGATTTCCACGTCCGCACCGATCTTCGTGGGCGGCGTGGTGCGCTGGGCGGTAGACCGCTGGATCGCACGCAAGCATGCTGGGCGTCATCTCACCGACGATGAACTGGCGGCCGAGGGTGACAAGAGTCCAGGTGTGTTGATGGCGTCGGGGTACATCGCGGGCGGTGCGATCGCCGGTATCTTGATCGCCTTTGTGGCGGGCGTACCGGCCATGGCGGGGGTGAATCGCGCCATCGAAGCGATGTCGGCCAACAATCCGTTGTTCTCGGGACCGATGGCCGAC
>JBBQAK010000303.1:0-4919 GCA_038316215.1 Gemmatimonadales bacterium
TCGAAGTGGACGCCGCGTATCGCGGCATTTCTCGGGTGGTGCTGGCGGGTAACGCGACCTGGAGTCAGAACCGCATTGCGCAGTTCACCGATTCTTCACGCGGCACACCGGTGGTGCGACGAAATGTGACGCCGTTGCTCACGCCGGCCTTCATCTCATCGCATCGCATCGAGGTGTCGCCGACGAACCGCTTCATGGTGAGCCTCGAGGGCCGCTATCAGTCGAAGGCGTACCTCGATAACACCAGCAGTGCGGACCGTGTGTTGCCTGACTACTACACGCTCGATGCATCGGCCCGCGCCGCGCTCGGACGCTATGCCCTCACCGTGCGCGGCGCGAACCTCGGCGATACGCAGAAGTTCGCGAGTGGCGCGGTATCGGGGTCGGGGCGTGTTCGCTACTTCGTACTGCCGGCGCGCGCGGTATTTGCGACGCTCAGCGCGGAGTTTTGAAAGCGGACAAGATAGTCCGTAGCTGTTGCTGTTCTTCGCGTCCTTCGCGTTCTCTGTGCCCTTCGCGTTAAGAGCAGTTGCGTAGAGACGGCACGGCTTGCGGGCGGGCATCGCTGCCGATCGATAGTCCGCTTCTTGACGCGAAGGACGCGAAGGGCGCGAAGAACAGCAGTGACTTCGGGGTCGCGAACCCACCAGCGTTATCGCGTCCCCATCGATCGAGCCGAGTCGAGCGCGCGCCGTAGCGAAACTGCGCGCTCACGTGCGGTGCCACGGCTGTCGCGGAGCGCGGCGCGCAGGCCGCGCTTGGCGTCGTCTGGCACGTCGCGATCGCTGAACGACAACAGCGCGTTCGCCGCGACTTCGTAGATCGCGACCGTGGCCGCAGGCTGGCCGTCGTTGTACAGCGGGGCGCCGCGATCGATCGCGTAATCGATCAGCGATGTCGCACTGCCGTTGGTGGTTCCGCCCGAACCGTCGCGCGTAGACTCTCCAGAGCGGGTGTCGGGTGGCAACAACACACGATCGATCACGTGGATGATCCCGTTGCTGGCCGGGATATCGGCAATACGTACCGTGGCGTCGTTGATGCGAAGCTCGCCGTTCACGTCGCTGATGCGCACATCGAGGTTGGCCACGGTTTCGGCAGAGCGAACGCTGCGGGCCTGCGCAGCCGTGACGCGACCCGCGACCACATGATACGTAAGGATCGTGCGCAGTTTTTCGCGATTCTCCGGCTTCAGCAACTCGGCAACCGTACCGTTCGGGAGTCGCTTGAAGGCCTCATCGGTGGGGGCGAAGAGGGTGAACGGTCCGCGGCCAAGGAGCGTGGGCGTGAGACCGGCGGCGTCGACGGCGGCCAGCAGCGTGGTGAATTGTCCGGCAGTTTTCGCGACCTGCGGGATGGTCGGTGTGTTGCGTGACGGGTGCTGCGCGTCGGCGCGCGGGGCAACACCCAACGTGGCGCCGAGGAGCAGGGCAACGGCCGCGGTGGTGCGCGATGTCGAAAAACGAGTGACACGAGTGGTCGGCATGAAGATCTCTTATCGAGGAATGAGCGATGTGATACGGCGATGCTTTCCAGTTCGCGCAGCAGATGCACGCTGGATGCACCCGGTCGCCTTTTTCTTGTTTGGCGATGGCGAAATCGGGTCGGTGCGCGGGTTTTCGCGAAATACCGTGGCGGATTCCAACTATTTGCCGTTTTACTGCATCCAATGTGCTGATCGCGTCGAAGGCTCTGATGAACCCTGTCGGAGCGCTCGTGTATTTCGGGACACACCACCGCGTCAGTCGATTTCGCCCAGGCATGGACCACACCGAATCACCGCTACCGGACCGCGCGCACCTGTCACTCGTGAGCCGGACCTTCAGCCCTGTCATGTCGAGCGCGGCACCGTTGCTGCCGCGGATCGCGGCGGGCGACGAACTCGCCGTGCGCGAGTGTGTCGAGCGCTATGGGGCACTCATCTGGTCGCTGGTACGACGCTGGTCACCCGATGCCCGCGATGCCGAAGATGCGGTGCAGGAGGTGTTCGTTGATCTTTGGCGCAGTGCGGCGCGCTACGAGGTCACGCGCTCCACTGAGGCCGGCTGGGTCGCCATGGTGACGCGTCGTCGACTCATCGACCGGCTGCGTCGCCGGCAGCGCGCGGTGGAACTTGAGCCGCTCCCCGATGATTTTGACGTGGCCGACGACACGCTGTCAGACGACGTTCGTGACGATCGGGTGGAGCGCGCCCGCGCCGCACTGCGGGCACTTCCGGAAGCGCAGCGCACGGTGCTCGAGCTTTCGCTACTACACGGGCGCACGCACGATGAAATCGCGAAGGCCACGAATACACCGTTGGGTACGGTGAAATCTCACATTCGCCGCGGCTTACAGCGCGCGCGGGCGCTCCTGCAGCAAACGGACATGCCGTCTCGAGTGACGGGTGTCACGCCCGAGGAGCACGACTCATGACCACGACGGACAATCCGGTGCAGAATCACGTGCCCAAAGAGGTACCGAATCAGGAGCTGCTGATCGGCGAACTCACCGCGGCGCTCGCCGCGGAATCGATGACCGCACAGGACGCCCTGCCGGCGGCCTCTGCGGCGCGGGCGATTGCGGCGGGCGAGGTGATTGTGCCGCTCAAGCCGAGCGAGCTGTTGTACACCACCGTCGTCGTGCCGCCCCCGCCAATGGTACCGTCGATGTCGGAGGCGACCGCTCAGGCGATGCGGCCGCGCCGTACGTTGTTGGCGTGGGGCGGCTGGCTTGCGGCAGCGGCCATGCTGGCCGTGTGGGTGCGCGGCCCGAGCGGCGTGACGTCTACGGCGGACGGCCCCCCGGTGCGGTCAACGTCAGTCGCGGTGGGTTCGACGGCTGCTTCGCTCGCTGCCTCGGCCGCCGCGTCATCGGTGCGCGATTCGCTGATGGCGGTCGACCCCGCGGTCACGCGCATCGCGTGGGCGCCGACTACCGATTCCACGGCGCTTGGCGCCGGTGGTGATGTGGTCTGGAGCACGCGCGCGCAGCGCGGCGTCATGCGTCTGACCGGCCTCAGGCCCAATGACGCGCGTCGCTGGCAGTACCAGTTGTGGATCTTCGACAAGGCGCGCGATCAGCGCTATCCCGTGGACGGCGGCGTGTTCGATGTGCCAGCTGGTGCTACCGAGATCTTTGTGCCGATCAACGCCCGCGTGCCGGTGGGTGAGGCGGTGACGTTTGCAGTGACCGTGGAAGCGCCCGGCGGCGTGGTCGTGAGCACACGCGAACGGGTGGCGCTGCTGGCGGCGTTGTAGTCACAGTCGCGATATCGCCGACGTCGTAGCGGGAAGGTCATCCTAGTCCCAATTTTCAAAATGGCCTTTTCAATTCGTACGCTCGCTACCTCCGTGATCGCCGTCGCTGCGGTCATCACTACTCCGCTGCCGGCCCAGTCGATCCGCCCTGCCGTCGATACATGGCGTCGCGCCCACGAGCGTGAGATTCTCGACGAAGCGTTCGCGCTGATGGCCATTCCCAACGTGGCCTCCGACACGGCGAACATCCGACGCAATATCGATTTTCTCACGGCGGCGTTTGCCAAGCGCGGGGTGACCATGCGGCCGCTGCGCGCGCCCACCGGTGGCAGTCCGGCGTTGTTCGGTGAACTGAAAGCGCCCGGTGCTACGCGTACGATCGTGATGTATGCGCACTACGACGGACAGCCAGTGGCCGGTGGCGGATGGAACGGCGATCCCTTCACGCCCGAGCTGCGTCGCTATCAAAACAGCGTAGCCACCGACGCCGTGTCGCTGCCAGCCAAGGGCGACACCATCGATCCCGCCGTGCGCATTCGCGCCCGCTCGGCCAGCGACGACAAGGGACCGATCATCGCCATGCTGGCCGCGCTCGATGCGCTGAAAGCCGCAAAGAAGGCGCCGACGGTGAATGTGAAGTTCTTTCTGGAGGGCGAGGAAGAAGCGGGCTCGGAGCACCTCGGTGACTTGCTCAAGGCGCACAAGGCGGCGCTCGCCGCCGATGCGTGGTTGTTCTTCGATGGACCGGCCCACGTGAGTGGCGCGCCGCAGCTCGTGCTTGGCGTGCGTGGCGTCATGGGCGTGGACGTCACCTTCTATGGCCCGAATCGCGCCATGCACAGCGGACACTACGGCAACTGGGTGCCCAACCCCGGCGTGGCGGTCGCACACTTCATTGCCAGTGTGCGCGACATGGATGGCCGAGTGAAGATCGCCGGCTTTTACGATGACGTGCCGCCGATTTCTGGCAGCGATCGCGCGTTGGGCAAAGCCCTGTCGGCCACCGACGACTCGCTCCGCGCGTCACTGGGCCTAGCCCGCACCGAAGCGAACAACGCCGCCCTCGGCGAGCGCATCATGCTGCCGGCGCTCAACATCCGCGGCATCCGTGCGGGTGAAGTGGGTAACGCGGCGGCTAACGCCGTACCCACGAGTGCCAGCGTATCGATTGATTTCCGGCTGGTACCCGATCAGAAGCCGGCGCGCATCTGTGAGCTAGTCACCCGTCATCTGGTGTCGCTTGGGTATACCGTGGCATCCGACCCCAACGCCGCCGCGCGCAGCACCGATCGCGCGCACCTGGCGTACCTCGGCTGTGGTGGTGGCTACACCAGCGTGAGCGTGGCGTCGTCGCTGCCGTCGGTGCGTGCGGTGAAGACGCTGATGGGCCGCGCGTACGGTCGCGAACCCTTCGTGATGCCGATGCTCGGCGGGTCGCTGCCGCTCTTTCACTTTGTGGAGCAATTGGGCGCCACGGTGATTACGGTGCCCACCGTGAACGCGGACAACAGTCAGCATGCGCCCAACGAGAATCTGCGCATCGGCAATCTGTGGGACGGCATCGGCGTGATAGCGGAACTCATGGCCGGGTTGGGGCCGCTGTGGCCGGGCGGAAATACGCCGGTGATGAAGTAACGACGTGCCCTAGCCGGCCCCCTTCCCCATCCGGCACTTGTCGCT
>JBBQAK010000041.1:0-14842 GCA_038316215.1 Gemmatimonadales bacterium
GTGATCGAAACCACGCCGGTGCCGCGCATTCGGCATACGGTGTACACGGCGCGCTACCGGCTTGTGCAGAAAGGTCCGGAGCGTGGGAAGTGGGAAGCCGACGTGGTAGCGGAAGCCGAGGCGCCGCTGATCACGGTCGACCTCGTCGTGCGCGGAGTACAGCGCCGCGCCGGCGAAGAATCGGAGATCGTGCGGTACTCGGCGCCGCAGTTGGCGCGAGCGATCCGCGTACCGTATCCCGCGGTCTGATTCACACCGTGAGCGCGTTCGCATGAGCGATTCGCACGAGGCAACGACGGGAGCCGCCGCTCGTGCGGCCATCGCGGCCGACCGGGAGGCGTTTCGCGTATTTTTGCGCGATCACAACCTTCCGGCCACCGCGCAGCGTTTGGCGATCGCCGATGTGGTGCTGGGTACCGACCGGCATCTCTCGGCCGAAGACGTCGCGCGCGCGCTGCGCGACGAGGGCGCGCGCGCTGGCACCGCGACCGTGTATCGCACGCTCGAGGTGTTGGTGCGTAGCGGACTGGTGGTCGAGCGTGATTTCGGGGAGGGCTTCAAGCGCTATGAGGCTTCACGCGGCATTCCGCATCACGAGCATCTGTTGTGTACGGTGTGCGGGAAGGTCACCGAGTTCCGTGACGAACGATTGGAACGCATGACGACACTGTTGGCCGAGACGCATGACTTCTCGCGGCAGCGTCACCGGCTTGTGATCTATGGTCTGTGCGGCACCTGCCGTCGCGGACTTCCCTCCAGCGCTGTGAGTGCGCGTCGTGGCTCCTGATTCACTGACTATTTTGGTGGCGTTCACCGCTGGGTTGCTGAGCTTTCTCAGCCCCTGCGTGCTGCCACTGGTGCCGAGCTATATCACGTTCATCACCGGGATGGGACTCGACGACGTGTCGCGGTCGCGGCGTGCCGCGCTCACGCACGCGGTGCTGTTCGTGCTCGGTTTCTCATTCATCTTCGTGGCGCTTGGCGCCGGTGCGACGGCGTTCGGGCAGCTGATGCTCGCGTACCGCGTGTGGATCGCCCGCGTGGGTGGTGCGTTGATGGTCCTGATGGGTCTCTGGATGCTCGGGGTACTGAACATCGGCGCCTTACAGCAGGAGCGTCGCGTACACCTCAGCGACAAGCCGATTGGTTTCCTGGGCACGGTGCTTGTCGGCATCGCGTTCGGCGCCGGATGGACACCGTGTCTCGGACCGACGCTCGGCGCCATTCTGCTACTGGCGGCCAACGAGTCGCAGCTCGGGAAAGGGATCACGCTACTCTCGTTCTACTCGCTCGGTTTGGCGGTCCCGTTCCTGTTAAGTGCGCTCGCCCTCGAGCACTTCCTCGGATTTTTCCAGAAGTTCAAGAAGAATCTCGGACTGGTGAATCGTATTGCCGGCGTGCTGCTCATCCTTGTCGGTGTGCTGATGTTCACCGGATGGTTCGAGCGGTTGGCGGCGATTCTGCAACCGTACACGCCGGCGTTTCTGGTCGAGCGCCTCTAAGTCCTCGCGCGTTGCGTACCAGTCACGACCGCAGGGCCCACCGAGCATCGTCGTTTCGCTACGCCGCTTCGATCGCGTCGAGAAACTGCTGACGTTGGAGGAGCTGCGTGTAGCGCCCACCGACGCGCACGAGTTCGTCATGCGTTCCTTGCTCGACGATACGCCCCTCATCGAGTACGAGAATGTGATCGGCATCGCGCACGGGCGATGGTCGTCGGCTGCCTCTGCCCGGCCGATAGGTCGACGCCGCGTTCCCCGAAGTGCGTGTCGATGCCGTCGGGCGGGTAGGCGCTCGCGTTAGGCCCCATGGCGCCGCAGGCTCCCGTCGTACGAGACGATGGCGCTAGTGAGTGTCACTATTGATGGCCCCATGGGTGCGTCGCATACTGCCGCACACAGCACGAGCGAGCGCTGTTCGGTTGCGGAAACGCACTTGATGGCCGCCCACACCCATCCGACGTAGAACCTATGACTTCCCATCCTCCATGGGCAGCGAGCTCGGTCACGCTTGCTCACAACGGGACATCTCCGGATCGCATCGAAACGATCGTATCTGCCAGCCAACACGCGGGCCTCGCGGAACTGTTCGCGGCAGGAGATGAACGGTCGCTGTCGCAGCTATTCGCCGCCTATGGCGAAGTTGTGTATAAGCTGGCGTACGCGATCGTCCGCAATCCCGAAGATGCAGAAGACGTCGTGAATGTCACCTTCGCGAGCGCCTGGCGACAGCATACGCGCTTCGATGCATCACGAGGCCCGATCGTCGCGTGGCTGTCCGTGATCGCGCGCAACAAGGCATTCGACATTGTCCGTGCGCGCAAACGACGCGTGCACCACACCACGCGATATGGCGTGGATACGCACTCGATGCATGCGACCTCCAGCGGTTCGCGCCACCCGTCGTCGGATGCTCAGCAGCAGCTTGAGGCGATAGAGCGCTGTGCGGCACTGCGGCGTGCACTCTTGGAGCTGCCGCCGGCCCAGCGCGACGTCATCGTGATGGCATACCTCGGACAGTGCTCGCATTTAGACGTGGCTGCCCGACTCGGCGTGCCGCTGGGCACCGTAAAGTCGCGCGCCCGCTTAGCGCTGCGCCGTATGCGGAGCGCGCTTGAGGCGTCAGCCGTGTACGGGTAGCGTCCTGCCTCATGCGAGGTCGATTGCCGCGGGCTCTGCACGACGGAGTCGCCTTGGAGCAATCCCCAATGCCAGCCTGTTCCTCACAGATCGCGAGTATGGCGGAATTCACGCATTCGGCAATCTCGGTGCCTACTGCGCAGGAGGCGTGATGGATCCAGTGCATGCATTTGCGCTTGATCCGTGCTGCCGCGAGGGAAACCGGCGCAGTGTACTTCCCCGTCGTTGGTGCGTGCCTCGCCTATGCGGCTAGTTCACAGGAACGGCC
Source organism: Gemmatimonadales bacterium (assembly GCA_038316215.1). GTDB lineage: Bacteria > Gemmatimonadota > Gemmatimonadetes > Gemmatimonadales > Gemmatimonadaceae > Gemmatimonas. Next base: position 2,908 of record JBBQAK010000041.1, read on the forward strand.
ACCGTTCGCTTCAGATCAAGCTGGCCATCTTCGCAATCTGCACGAGCGCTGTCGTGTCGCGCGCGCCCAACCGCTGCACCATGTTGCTGCGGTGATTGCCAACGGTATTAACGCTTATGCCGAGTTTGTCGGCGATCTCCTTGGTCTCCAATCCCTCGGCGATCTCGTATAAGACTTCGCGCTCTCTCGCCGATAGCAATTCGCGCGAGGAAGAATCCTTAACTTCGCCGGAGTGAAAGGTCTGCACCATGCCACGGTTTGGTCCGTAGGCGACCCGGATCCAGTAGTCACGAAAGCTTGGCTTGAGCAAATGGTTCACGTTTTGCACGTAATTAAACGTGAAGGTGAATCGCCGGTCTGCGTCGTAATGGATAGGCACACCCTTGGAGAAGAGTCGGATCGGCCGCCCGTCCGTGCGTGTGTACGCGATGCCACAATGAAAAATCTCAATGTGCTGTCGTTCCTCGAAGGTCATTTCTCCAAGCACCGTGGCGAACCATTTCACAGAGTCGGAGGGGAAGGTGCCGTAGTCAGCGTCAAGCAGTCCCAATAGCAGGTGCATACGCTCCGCTTGCGACACTTCCGGCAGCGGACCCCAGAATAGGCGATCGCCGACCTCAAGAACGGGATTGTAGGTATTGTGGTCAAAAATCCCGAGAACCACATCCGCGCTATTGACGCCCCGCATGAGGAGTTCGGCGTCGCGTATGAAGTCATCCATGGCCGGGATGCGGTCTCGCTGGAAGCGTCGCCGCGACAGTTCCATAACCCCAGCGTGGATTTCGTCTGCCTTTCTGAGATGCCTGAGTTCGAGTTCCAGCGTCGTTGGCGGCATACAGCACTCTCACAAGGTGATGAAACATTCCGCTCAGCATCCCCGGCGCGATACGCAGCGCATGGAAAGTTGGCCAGTCGTCTTCGCGCGCCATGCCAACGCCGAGGGCACCCGTCGATGCCGTTGGGACGCCGCATGCGCCCCGTGCAGCCCACGGAAAGATACACGTTTTGGGCCGAGCCGCTGTTCTTGCGCGCCCTGACGTCAACCGGTATCGCCGTCGGCGAGAGGCGTGCCTCCGGATGTTGGGAGGGAAGTGCCGGTGCCGTGCGGAACGAATCGCGACCGCCGCGCCGTCGTTTCGCTACGCCGCTTCGATCGCGTCGAGAAGCTGCTGACGTTGGAGGAGCTGCGTGTAGCGCCCACCGACGCGCACGAGTTCGTCATGCGTTCCTTGCTCGACGATACGCCCCTCATCGAGTACGAGAATGTGATCGGCATCGCGCACGGCACTGATGCGATGCGATGCAATCAGTGCGGTACGTCCCCGTAGCGCCGTGCGAAGCCCAGAGAGAATGGCGGCTTCTGTCTGCGTGTCGACCGCGGACAGCGCATCGTCGAGGAGCACCACGCGCGGCGTGCGGGCGAGCGCACGTGCCAGCGCCGTTCGCTGTTTCTGTCCGCCCGAGAGGTTGATCCCGCGTTCGCCGAGGCGTGTCTCGAAACCGGTCGGGAGGGCGGCAATCGTGTCGCGCAACTGTGCGATTCCAGTGGCGTGTTCGAGACGCTCGCGGTCGGGTACGTCGAGTCCGTAGCCGATGTTCTCACCGATCGTCTCGCTGAACAGCAGCGCTTCCTGTGGCACGTAGCCCAGTTCGGCGCGGAGGGTGCCGATGGGCAGGTCACGTACATCCACACCGTCGATCAGGATCTGTCCTTCCTGAGGATCGAAGAATCGCGGGATGAGGTCCATGAGTGCGCTCTTGCCCGAACCCGTGGCTCCGACGATGGCTAACGTCCCGCCTGCGTCGATGCGGAACGAGAGATCGCGCAGGACCCAGCGCGAATCGGGCGCGGTCTCGCCGTCGGGCGTGTGCTCGTAGTTCGCATCGCGCGCGGCGCCGTCTTCGCTGACGATCACGGGCCGTGGGTACCGGAACGAGACGTGACGGAACTCCACGGAGCGGCCACCCTGTTGCGCGCCGGTCTCGCCGAGGGCGATCGGGAGGCTCGCGGTGCCCGTGTCTTGCACCGACAGCGGCACCGCGTCCAGCAGTTCCAACACGCGAGTCATCGACGCGGCAGCGCGCTGAAAGAGGTTGGTCGTCCAGCCGAGCGCGATCAGCGGCCAGGTGAGCTGCGCGAGATAGATGCCGAAGGCGACGTAGCCGCCGACGGTGACCTGCCCTTCAATGAGCAGGCGTCCACCAACGCCGATAGTGACCGCGCCGCCTAGGCCGGCCAACAGGCCGAATCCGGGACTCATGAATCCATTGAGCTTGGCGAGCCGCATGTTCGCGGTGAGGTACGTATCGCCGAGCGTTGAGAAGCGCGCCGTTTCAGCCTGTTCCTGTCGGTAGGCCCGGACCACGCGCACGCCGGAGAGGTTTTCCTGCGCCCGCGTGGTGAGCTGGCTGAACTGCGACTGCACCGCTTCGAACCGATCGTGCACGAGGCGTCCAAGTCGCAGCATGAGCACGGGCAGGCCAACCATGGGCAGCAGTGCGACCACTGTGAGTAGCGGGCTGATACGGACCATCATGATCATCGCGAACAGGCCACCGAAGATGGTGTTCACGAGGTACATGACGGCTGGCCCGGCGGCCATGCGAATGGCCCCGAGGTCGTTGCTGAGCCGGGCCATGAGATCGCCGGTTCGCCAGCGGGCGTACCAGCTGGCATCGAGGGTGCTCAGGCGGGCGAAGACGTCACGGCGGAGATCGGTCTCAATGCGACGGCTGATCCCATTGAGCAGGAGCCGCATGGTGAACCGTAGCACGCCACTGGCAAGTGCGGTGATCAACATCACACCGCCCAGTCGCACGACGGTGCTCACCTCTGCTCCGGAGCGGATATCGTCCACTCCCCGTTGCAGTAGGGACGGGATGACGCTGGCGAGGAACGCGGCCACAACAACGGATGCCAGCCCGCACGCAACTTGCCAGAGGTACGGGTGGTAGTACGGGAGCAGCCGTCGCAGGGCGCGCCGCGCCGGCATCGGCGGCATTCCTCGTGGTTCTCGGTTCATGGCACTCCCAATTTCGCACGGCGACGTGTCCGGCCTATCTTTCGCTCGCGGGCGTGTCCCGCGTCCCCTTCTCAGGAGTTTTTTGTATGCGTCAATATATTCGTTCGTCACGTCCCACGATGATTCTGGCTGCGTTGTCTCTGGTCGCGCTCGCGGCCTGCGGCGACAAGGGTGCAGACAATGCATCCTTGAACGCCGACAGCACGCTGGGCCGCGATCTGGCCATGGCGACCGACTCGGCGCAGCCAAAGCTTGAGGACGTTCCGGTCACCCCGCCGCCTGCGCCGGCCGCTGCGGCGCCCGCCCCGGCCCCGAGGCCGGCGGCTCCGAGGCCGCGTCCGACCACGACGGCTCCCAAGCCGTCCAACACCCCCGCGCCTACTCCCAGTCCCGCTGCGGTCACGGGTGTCGTAGCCTCAGGCACGTCGTTCCGCTTTGCCGCGAACAACAAGGTGTGCAGCAACACGGTGACAGCCGGTGAGAAGTTCACCGCATCGCTCGAGCAGTCGGTAACCGCCACGAACGGCGTGGTGATTCCGGAAGGCGCGACGGGCACGTTTGAGGTGGTCGACGCGAAGACCGCGAAGAACTCGAACGACCAGACCTCCCTGACGGTGAAGCTTGTATCGGTGACGTACGGTGGCCGCACGTATCCGCTGGAGGCCACGGTGCAGTCGGCGACCGCCGAACGCGTGCGCAGCGCAACGAAGGGTACGGATGCGAAGAAGGTTGCCGGTGGCGCGATCCTCGGAGCGATCGCTGGTCAGATCATCGGGAAGAACACGAAGGGCACGGTGATCGGTGCCGCCGCGGGTGCCGCCGCCGGTACGGCTGCTGCGTCCGCGACGGCGGACTATGACACGTGCATCAACGCGGGCGCGGGCATCAGCGCGACCTTGGACGCGCCGGTGACGGTACGACCGAACGCGGCGCCTTAAGGCGACGGCTAACGGCGCCAGGAATGACGGGCGCCAGGAATGACGGGCGCCAGGAGTGAGGAGCGCTAGGAATAAACGGCGTTGAAAACCGCAGAGGAACGAAAGCCCCGTGACCAAAGGTCACGGGGCTTTCGCACATTCCGATGCTGTTCAACCGCCGTTCACTCTTGGCGCCGTTTATTCCTGGCGCCGTTTATTTCTAGCGCTCCTCATTCCTAGCGCCCCTCATCCGTTCAGTACCCCACCGCGCCTCCACTCCTCCTCGGCTCCGGCACCCCTTCCCATCCTCCTTTCACGCGCATGATCGCGTTGATGTTCACGAGAACGCGAAGCTTGCGCATGGAGTATCCCATGTTCGTGAGCGAGTCCAGCACGGCCGGACGCATGCCGCCGTCTTCGTACGTGAGCGAATCAGGCAGCGCCTGATGGTGCACACGTGGCGCGCGCATGGCATCCGCGAGCGACATGTGATGGTCGATCACGTTCAGGATCACTTGCGTCGTGCCGGTGATGATCGTGGGGCCGCCGGCGGCACCGACGACCAGCAACACCCGCCCGGACTTGTCGAGCACGATCGTCGGTGACATGGCGCTCAGCATGCGCTTGCCGGGTTGAATCGCGTTCGCTTCGCCCTGCACCAGGCCATACATGTTGGCGGTGCCAGGCTGCACGGCAAAGTCGTCCATTTCGTCGTTCAGCATGAAGCCGGCGCCGCGCACCCACACGCCGGATCCCCACGAGTTGTTCAGCGTGGTCGTCGTGGAGACGGCGTTGCCCTTCGCATCGACGACCGAGTAGTGGGTGGTGTGCTCCGGCTCGCGTACTGGCGGCTGCATCATGGGCTCGAGCGTCTTCGTGCTCGTGGCCCGCGCATCGTTGATCGTGGCAGCGAGCGACTTCGCGTATGCTTTGCTCGTGAGTTGCTCCATGGGCACCGTCACGAACGCGGGGTCGCCGAGCTTGCTGTTGCGATCGATGAACGCGCGCTGGAAAGCGCTGCCGACCAGATGAAACCAACGCGTGCTGCCGTACGCCGGCACCGTGCCGTACTGCTCGAGAATGTTGAGTGCTTCCGTCATCGTGACGCCGCCCGACGACGAAGGCGGCATCGCCAGCAAGCGATAACCACGATACGTGCTCGCGATCGCATTGCGCGACACCGGCGTGTACGCTTTGAGATCGGCGCGCGTGATGACTCCACCGCCGCGCTGCTGCTCGGCGACCAGCGAGTCGGCGATCCATCCCTCGTAGAACGCCTTGGCGCCGTTGTCGGCGATCGCTTGCAGCGTGCGCGCGAGATCCGGCTGCACCAGTCGTGCACCCGCGGGGAGCGCCGTACCCTTTGGAAAGTACGGCGTGACCGGGCTGTTCCGCGACACCGTGGCGGCGGCGCGAGACATTGAACCGGCCAACGCCGTGTCGATCATGAAGCCCTCGCGCGCCAGCTTGATGGCGGGTTGCATCACGCGCGACAATGGCATCGTGCCGTACTTCTCCAACAGCGTGGTCAGACCGGCGACGGCACCTGGCACACCACTCGCGAGATGTCCTTCGATGCTGCGGTTCGTGACCTTGCCGTTCGCGTCGACATACATGTTACGGGTCGCGGCCAGCGGTGCGACTTCGCGATAGTCGATGGCTGCTGAACGGCCGTCGGCCATGTGGACGATGGAGTATCCGCCGCCGCCAATGTTCCCGGCTTCCGGCCAGGTGACCGCCAACGCAAAGCCGAGTGCCACGGCCGCGTCGACCGCGTTTCCCCCAGCCCTCATGATTTCGGCCGCGGCAGCGCTTGCCTCGGGACTGTTGCTGACGGCCATGGCCTGCGACGCAAACGTAGCCGACGCCCCGGCGGGGAGGCGCCATCCGTCGGGGAATCGCGCAGCCTCACGTGCCGGTTCCGCGCCGGTGTTCGCGCTCGCCTTCGTACTCGGCGTGGCGCGTGGTGCGCACGCGCCTACGCACGCCCCGAGCAGGGCGAGTGACAACGGCAACGTGACGGTTTTCGAAAGGGACATGGCGGTTTTGCGGGGAGCTTGAAGTGATATGGTGTGCGTGCGAATGCGTCAGCGATGCGCGCCGAATCCGAAGCGCAGGGATGCACGCGTGGTTCGTACGCGCCACGTGCGACCGACGCCGTCGGGGAGATCGGCCTTGGCGTGCCAGCCCATGCCGAATTCCTGCACGAGCGCGATGTGCAGATTGCTGGACAACCCGTAGCCGAAGCCGGCGCCTAGCGTCCCCGAGATGTCGTACTGGCCCTTCTCGGGGCCGAGGGCGACGCCAGCCACACCCGTGCTGTCGGCACGCACGCGCATATCACGAAAGCCCGTCATACCGCCTGCCGCTTCGAATAACGTGTGAAAGCCGCTCCTGCCGCCGCTGCGGAACTGCCCCATCAGCGTCCACAGTTGCGTCTGTGCGTCACAGCCGGTGGCGCACTGTGTCGGTAACTCGGGCGACGTGGGCGGCTTGGCGGTCGTGTAGGTCATCGGCGAGAGCGCGAGGTCGACTACACCGTAACCGGCGGACACGCCGATCGTGGTGGCCTCGTCGAGCGCCTTCTCGAGCGTACCACGCATCTGCCACAGCGGATCGCTACCGAACGTCCAGGTTGAACGCGTCGCGCCGTCGCTGATGTCGTTCAGGATCATGGCCGCTGCACCGCCTGAGAACCACCAGCCGGCATCGGGAGGTCGGGCCGCCGGGCGTCCGCGGATCTGTGCCGCGAGTGTCGTTGCGCCCAGACACGTGGCGAACGCGACGGCGCCAAGTACGCGCGCGAACCGACGCCCACCAGCGGGCCATGTACCGGCTCGGAAGGCGGGAGGTAGCGCCGCACGTCTCGGCGACGCGGGTTGCGATTCGCGCATGACGACTCCTAAGTTTGACGAGAGCGACGCCAGCGAGGTCTCGCCGTCGCTTGTGCTGCCAGCACCGTCAGCAGCATCCACTGCAACATACCCCGCGCAGCGAGTACAAGACAGCCGCGCGCGTGGCGTCCCCCGAACCCGCTCCCGTGCCCGCACCGACACACGATTCACGTGTTACGGAACGTCGCAACCCACGCACCGTCGACATCGACCTCGCGTCGCCGCTCGCGATTGTGGATCTCATCAACGCGGATGATCAGGGCGTGGCCGATGCCGTGGCTACACAGCGCGAGCCGATCGCCGAGTCGATCGCGCTGATCGAAGCGGCGTTCCGCAGTGGCCGCCGTCTGTTGTACGTGGGAGCTGGCACCTCGGGACGACTTGGTGTGCTCGATGCCAGCGAATGCCCACCGACGTTCGGTACCGACCCCGCGATGGTGGTCGGCATCATCGCCGGAGGTGATCGCGCCCTGCGCCATCCGATCGAGGGGGCGGAAGATGATCCTGCGGCGGGTGCCGCGGTTATGGATGCGCATACCGTACAGTCCGGCGATGTCGTGTGCGGGATCGCGGCCTCGGGTACGACGCCGTTCGTGCGTGGTGCGCTCACGCGTGCCCGCGAACTTGGTGCCCGCACGTTGCTCATTGCGTGCACGGAGCCGCCTGAGGCCATGCGCGCGGTCGCCGACATCTGCATGCTGCCGGTGGTTGGACCCGAGGTGCTGACCGGCTCCACGCGACTGAAGGCGGGCACGGCCACCAAGCTGGTGTGCAACCTGCTCACGACCGGCGCGATGATTCGTATCGGTAAGAGCTACGGCAACCTGATGGTCGATCTGCGCGCGACGAATGTGAAATTGCAGGATCGCGCCGAACGCATCGTGATGGAGGTCACGGCACTGTCGCGTGACGCCGCACGCGCGCTGCTCGGGCGCGCCGATGGTCGCGTGAAGTTGGCGTTGGTGATGCATGCGCTGAACGTCGATGCCGAGACCGCGCGGCGGCGTCTCGAGGAAGGACAGGGCGTCGTGCGCCGCGTTATACCGAACGCACCACCGCCGGTCGTGTAGCGTTGTCCGACGCCCCCCGCGAACAGGGACACATTCTGGTCGGGCTGATGTCGGGCACATCACTCGATGGGATCAGTGCGGCCGTGGCACGGTTTCGTGACGTGTCGAACGGTGGTGTGCACTGTGAGCTGTTGGGATTCACGCATCGCAGCTATCGCGATGATGAACGCGCACGGCTCGAACAGGCAATGCAGCAGGGTACGGCGCGCGAGTACTGTCGCGTACAGGCCGATGTTGGCGACTGGCTGGCCGATGCCGCGCTGGCCGCGATGGCCGACGCCGGCGTGACGGCGCGCGACGTGGCTGCCATCGCGTCGCACGGACAGACCCTGTGGCATGAGCCGGGTCACAGCACGTGGCAAGTGGGTGATGCCGCGCGCATCGCCGAACGCACCGGGTGTGCCGTCGTATCGGATTTCCGCTCGCGTGATGTGGCCGCGGGTGGGCAGGGCGCGCCGCTGGTCACGATCGCGGACTGTATGCTGTTCGCGCACGATACGCAGTGGCGCGCGCTGCAGAATATCGGCGGCATTGGCAACGTCACCGTAGTGCCACCCGCGAACACCCATGCTCGCGGCGGCATGCAGTCGGTTCGCGCCTTCGATACTGGCCCCGGCGTCGTGGTGATCGACGGCGTCGTGCGCGCGCTGTACGAAGGCCTGCCATACGATCGCGATGGGCTGATCGCCGCCGGCGGCCGGGTGATCGAGTCGATGGTGTCGGAGGCGCTGCGGCATCCGTATTTCGGGGAGGCGCCGCCCAAGAGCACCGGGCGCGAGCTCTTTTCGCGGGCGTACGTCGCGGACTTTATTCGCGACGGTCAGTCCGCCGGGGCGGCACCGGCCGACATGGTCGCGACCGCCACCGCACTCACGGCGCGGTCGCTGGCCGATCAGTATCGCCGGTTTGTCCCCGAGCCCGTACGGGATGTGGTGCTTTCCGGGGGCGGTGCCCACAATCCGACGCTCGTCCGTATGATCGAAGTGGCGTTGGCCCATGAAAACGGGCCGCAGGTGTGTATCTTTGATGCATTGTATTTCGATGGAGAAGCGAAAGAGGCGGTGGCATTTGCACTGCTGGGCTATCTCCACATTTCGGGCCGCGCCGGCAATGTGCCCAGCGCAACGGGAGCGCGAGGTTCGCGCTGCCTCGGTTCGCTCACTCCAGCCGTCCGTTAGTCGCTCATGAGCGAACAGTCCCGTCGTGAACTTGCGCAGTTGCTCATCCCTGTGCTCCGGTGGTCGCCGTCCGGCGGCTTTGCCGATACGCGTCCGCTCATCGAGCAGTCGCTCGCCATCGGCGTGGGCGGATTTCAACTGGTCGGTGGGGAGCAGGACGGCGTGCGCGCGCTTGCCAAAGAACTGCAGCTCAAGTCACGGCATCCGCTGCTGGTCGCGGCCGATCTCGAACGTGGCGCCGGGCAGCAGTTCGCGGGGGCCACCGGTTTGCCGCCGCTCGCCGCGATCACGTCGCTCGATGACATCGAAGCGCTGCGTCGCGCGGCGCGTTTGACGGCCCGTGAGGCGCGCACGATGGGCGTGAACTGGAATCTCTCGCCGGTGTGCGATCTCGATCTGTTGCTCGAGAATCCGATTGTCGGTACACGCGCGATGGGCACCGACGCGCGCAAAGTGGCGCAGCTGGTGACCGCGTGGATCGAAGCGTGTCAGGCAGAAGGCGTGCTCGCGTGCGCGAAGCATTTCCCCGGCATGGGGCGCGTCACGCGCGATCCGAACCTTGAACTGCCGGTCGTCGAAACGCCCGCCGATCAGCTCAAGGAGCAGTATCTCCAGCCGTTCCGCGCCGCGATCGCCGGTGGTGTCGCCAGTGTGATGACGTCACACGTGGTGTATCCGGCGCTCGACTCGAGCCGCGTACCCGCCACGCTGTCGCGCGAGATTCTGCAGTGGCTGCTCCGTCAGCAGCTCAAGTTCGACAATCTCATAGTGGCCGATGCGATGACGATGGCGGCCGCGGTCGAGGGACGCACGGCTGCCGACGCGGCGGTGCTCGCGGTGCGTGGAGGCTGCGATGTGCTCTTGGCGCCGGGCGATCTTGAAGACGCGCTCAACGCGCTCGAGCGCGCCTACGACGATGGAACGTTGGAGCCGGAACGCGTGAAGCACTCCGTGCGTCGTCGACTCAAGTGGGCGCAGTGGGCGTCACCGCCGAACGATTGGCGTCGGCCCAGCGGTGCCGACACCGCATGGGGCGCGCTGCTTGCCGACAAGGTGATCCGTGTGGAGCATGGTCCGCTGCCGCCGGTCGGCACGATTACGGAAATGGCCATCGTGGACGACGATCATCATGCCGCCGGTCCGGCGGTCGAGCGCACCGGCATTGCCGAGGCGATGCGTCTTGGCGGCAACGATGCGCGTCTGGTCGATGCGCCCACGCCGGCCAGCGGCGGCCCCTTCGTGATCGCGCTGTTCGCCGATTACGTGGCCGGCAAGGGACGCACGACATTGCTGCCCGAAACAGTGGCGCAGGTGCAGGCCCTCGTAGCGCAGGCGGAGACGCTGCAGCGGTCCGTGATACTCATCGGACTTGGCGATCCCCGCTGGGTCGCGCAGCTGGGTATGACGCACCCCACCGTGCTGGCGTGGGGCGGAGATCGCGTGATGCAGCAAGCGGCGGGACGCGGCCTGCTGCGTCACAAGAAATAGCGGTCGGCGTCTATCCGAAAAGTTCGAACAGCACCCAGATGATCGCGATCAGCGCGATGAGGCCGAGCACCAGAAACACCGGCTGCACGGCGCGTCGTCGCTCTTCAACCACCGGCTCGGGTGCGCCGAGGATGGCGTGATCCTCAGCCGCCAGCACGCGTTCGAACTCGTCCTCGAGCATCGCGGGTGACAGCACCGGCGTGCCGAACCTGGGCGTCGGATCGCTCTTGAGCGTGGACCGCGCTTCGCGCGCTGGTGGTCGTGCTTCGCGCGCTTCGTCGTTCAACGTGCCCGCGAGCGGGAACGTGTTGTAGCCGAAGGAGTCGCCGTTCGAAGACGCCCGCAGCGCGTCGCCGTCGAAACGGGCCGCGATCACGGTAATGTTGTCGGGGCCACCCAGTTGATTGGCGCGATCGACCAGGCGCTTGCAGATCGAGCGCACGTCGCGCTCTTCGTTCGACGTGCTGGCAATTTCCGGGGCACGAACCAAACCGGACAATCCGTCGCTGCAGAGAATCAGCGTGTCGCCGCGGCGGACCTGCTGATGCGTGAGATCGATCGTGACATGCGCTTCGGGGCCGAGCGCCTGCAGAATGATGTTCCGACGCTCGCTGACCTCGGCTTCCTCGACGGTGAGCTCACCAGCGTCCACGAGTCGCTGCATGAGCGACTGATCTTTGGTGAGCTGCTGCACCTCGCCATCACGCACCAGGTAGGCGCGACTGTCGCCCACTTGCACCATGAACAAGCGATCGCCCAAAAGACCGGCGATCGTGGCCGTGGTGCCCATGCCGCGGTGCTCGGGGTTTTCCCGAGCGTGCTGATGGATGCGGGCGTTGGCGAGGACGGTCGCGTCACGGAGCGCTTCGGCGAACGCCTCGGGCGAGGGATCCGCCGCCTTCCAGGTGTGACGCAGCGCCTCGAGCACCAGCGAGCCAGCCATGCTGCTGGCGAGTTCGCCTGACGCGGCGCCGCCCATCCCGTCGGCCACGAGGAACAGCAGCCCATGCGGGTCAGCGGTGATCTCGTGGTATCCGTACGCGAAGTCGAGCGGCGTACCCGTTTCGAGATCGGCCACGAGAAACGTGTCCTCGTTGTGCTCCCGAGTACGTCCCACGTCGGTGAGCGCGAAGACCCGCGTGACCACGCGGTGGTCACCCGGTAATTGTTCAGTATGTGGGGCAGGAGCGGTCACAGCGTCATAGAGCAGGCCGGTGCGCACAGGGGAACCGATATCCGTACGGACGGGCACGCCGGGAGTTGCAGCCCGATATGCCCTTCCGGTAATCCACGGTCAGGGTCAGGGTCGGCATCGACCCTGTTTCTGGTGGCTGATCCGTAGACGGTTATAAAATGGGGTTCGTT
>JBBQAK010000373.1:0-4049 GCA_038316215.1 Gemmatimonadales bacterium
AGGCGCCGTCCGATATCGCGGATGGTGAAGCCGATGCACGGCTCCTCACCCTCGGGCGCCCACACGGCCGAGACTTCGACCTCGCTCTGGTTGCCGTGGGTGCCGCGCGCCGTCGTGGCCATGAGCCGAACGACCCCGTTCTTCTTGAGCATGCTCGTGAAAACAGGGAAGTCGGCGCCAGGACGGCCTATATACGTCGCCAGCAGTGAGCCGCGCATCTGTTCTTCGCTCGCCAGTCCGGCGATATCGAGGAACGCGCGGTTCGCCGTAAGTACGTGTCCGTCAAGGTCGGTCACTACGAAGCCATCGGGACTCCGCTCCAGCAGGTCGATCACGCGAAGCGGCGAGTCGGCGGCGGCGCTCACGATCGGCGCGACGTCGGCCGCCGAGAGGCGGACCAGGAGCAGCGTGGCCGATTCCTGACGGAAGCAGGACGCCGACGCTTGGTACGACCGGCCGCCGGCCGCCATCGAAATCAGCATATCGCCGGCCCGTCCCGCGCTGCGGGCCGTCATGGTGAGCTCTTCGAGTATCCGGGTCCCGTCGGCATCCACGCCGAACGGGAAGGTCCGGCCGATCAGGCGATCCGGGGAATCCCCGAACACCTGACCGGCGGCCGTGTTGGCGTCGAGCACTTTGAGGGACGACGCGTCGATCACGAGAATCGCGTCGCTGGCGATCTGGAAGAGCAGGCGGTAGCGCGTTTCCACGTGGCGGAGCCGCCAGTAGTCGCGCTCCATCGCTTGCTGGGCTTCGACCAACCGCTGCTGCAACGCCGACACGTGGCGCATGTCGTGGCCGACCGCCACCAGACTGCCGTCCCGTCCGACACGCAGTGCGGTATAGGAGATCGGCCAGTCGCCACCGTCGACCAGCAAGTGATTAACCTGCCGACGTTTGGAGACCCCAGAGGACTGGGCCTCCTTAAGCAGCGTGTCGATTTTGGCACGCGTTTCGGGCGTGACCGTCTCGATCCACGGCCTCCCGATCCACTGGGGGGCCGCGTCGAACTGGGTCTCAGCACCGACCACTGCCACGTCACGAATGACGCCGGCACTGTCCATCACAAGGGCGATATCCCCCGCGACAGCCAGCAGCGATGCCGCGGTCTTGGCGTCGATCTCGCCAAACGCGGCATCACTTGCGTCGAAGGGCGTCACTGAACTGGCCATGATCGCCTAATGCCTCCCGTGGCGGTGCGTCAGACGCAGCGCGCTGCGCGGCGTCGAGCAACCGGCGGGCGATCTGCGGCGCCGCACGCGCTTCTCCGGCGATGGCGTTGGCGCCGATCTGGTCGGCGATGGTGGGGTCGTCACTGAAGATCTGACCGCCGACCATGAACTGCACGTGCGGATTCCGCGAGGCCGACTTGAGCCGTCGGATATCGCGCTTCAACAGGGGAAGCCGGCTTTCGCTGCCGACGGAAAAGCCTATGACGTCGTACCACTCGGTGCCCACCATTGTTAGCAGATCGCTTTCGGACCACGGCGCGCCGACGAGGACGCGCCACCCGTCACGTAGCAGGAACTCGCCCACCATGATGATGCCGAGGGTGTGCTGCTCGCCCGGAATGCAGGTAAGCAACACATTCCCCACCGGTTCGCTGCGCGTCGCGTCGGCCAAAAACACCTGGGAGAGGTCGCGCAGTAAGCGCTGCATGCGCCCCAGCGAGACCGTCACCTCGACGAAGTCGCACTCATCGTTATCCCACAGCGCTCCCAGCCGACGCGCCGACGGGGCCAGCAAATCGAGGTAGACCGCCTCGATCGTGGCGCCCTCAGCCAGCACCTCGCGTATGAACTGCACGGCCCGCGCATCGTCGGGACTACGCACCGCCGCCACGAACCCGTCCACATCACGCTCCGACAATTCGCGGGCGATGGCCACTGACAGCGCCGGCGGGACCGGGCCCGCTCGATGGCTCGCCAGCAGGCGGGGCACGAGCTCGTTCTCTATCGTTCGCTCGAGGCGCTCGAGGCGCTCAGATCGACGGGGGACCGAAGGCGTTTCCATCACGTCGTGGCTTGAGCCCGGGCCGCGAGGCACCGACGGGTGACTGGAAGCGGCAGGCTGGAGGGAAGCGCCGAACATTGCCGCGTGGTCTCCTAGGCGCAAGAACGAATTCGAGATCAGCTCGCCTTTTCGGGAGCGATCAACTGCCACGCCTACATTGTTACGGTCCACGAGGATTGTCAAGAAAGGTTGACGTAAACTTTTCTTGACAACTTCCGCGTCATTCCCTACTCTCGTGGTATCTGGGTATGCGAACCCCCGGTACAGAAGGTTAGATGACTATTCCTGCCCACGCCTCGGACGCGCTTCCCGTGACCGCCGGCGCCCGTTCCCCGTCGCCACAGGCGCCGAGGACCGGATTGTATACGCCCGAAGAACGTCGGCGTCGCGATGCGACTCGCTGGACGCTCGTGCAGGGCATCTTGGCCCCTGTCCAGTTCCTGGTCATGGCGGTCTCGGTTGCGCTCGTCATCCGGTATTTGCGCACCGGGGAAGGCTTGTTCGCCGCCAACGTCTCAGTCGTCGTCAAGACGTTCGTGCTGTACACCATCATGGTCACCGGCGCGATCTGGGAGAAAGTGGTCTTCGGCAAGTACCTCTTCGCCGACGCCTTCTTCTGGGAAGACTTTGTGAGCATGTTCGTGATTGCGCTCCACACCGTGTACCTCGCCGGCCTCGGACTGCACTGGCCGCCACGCACGCTCATGGTGCTCGCCCTCGTGGCGTATGGCACCTACGCGGTCAACGCCATTCAGTTCATTCTCAAGCTGAGGGCGGCGCGACTGCAGGAAGCCGAGTCGCTACGCCGGGCGGCCGTCGTATGAGCACGGTCGTCGAACTGCCGGTCATCCGGGAGCGTGGACAGCGCGAGGTTTTTTGCGGCCTCACCGGCATCGTGTGGCTCCACCGCAAAATGCAGGACGCGTTTTTCCTGGTCGTCGGCTCCCGGACGTGTGCGCATCTCGTGCAATCGGCGGCCGGCGTCATGATCTTCGCTGAACCGCGCTTTGCCACGGCCATCCTGAGCGAGCGGGATCTGGCGGGCCTCGCCGACGCGAACGAGGAACTCGATCGCTGCGTGACGCAGCTCCTGGATCGCCGCCCCGATGTCACGACACTGTTTCTCGTGGGGTCGTGCCCGTCGGAAGTGATCAAGCTCGATCTCCAGCGCGCAGCCGAGCGGCTCAACGACCAGTTTCTGCCGCGCGTGCGCATTCTGAACTACTCGGGCAGTGGTATCGAAACCACGTTCACGCAGGGCGAAGACGCGTGTCTGCGCTGCATGGTGCCGCATCTGCCGGAATCAACGAGCGAGACCGCTGAACTCATGGTGGTCGGGACGATCGCGGACGTGGTCGAAGATCAATTCTCGCGGCTCTTCGCCCAGCTCGGCGTGGGTCCCGTGCACTTCTTCCCGCCGCGACTCGCGCGGAACCTGCCGCCGGTCGGCCCGAACACGAAGCTGCTGCTGGCCCAGCCCTTCCTTGGGGAGACCGCGCGCGCCTTGATCGCACGCGGGGCCACGCTGCTGGCGTCGCCGTATCCCTTCGGCGTCAATGGAACGACGGCCTGGTTGAAGGCGGCCGCGAGCGAGTGGGGCGTCAGCCCGGACCTGTTCGACCGGGTCACGGCCGCGCCGGCCGAGCGCGCGCGCGTCGCGCTATCGCGGTATCGCCCGTGGCTCAGCGGCAAGCGCGTCTTCTTCTTTCCGGACTCGCAGCTCGAGATTCCGCTCGCCCGTTTTCTGTATGAAGAGTGCGGCGCCGAGCTGGTCGAAGTCGGCACGCCGTATCTCGACAAGCTGATGGTGGCGTCCGAACTCGCGCGGTTGCCGGCAACGGTGCAGCTCAGTGAAGGACAAGACGTGGAGAAGCAGCTCGATCGTTGTCGCGATGCGCGTCCCGACCTCACGGTCTGCGGACTTGGCCTCGCCAATCCGCTCGAGGCCGAAGGACTGCGCACGAAGTGGTCGATCGAATTGGTGTTCTCCCCGGTGCATGGCTACGAGCAAGCGGGTGACTTGGCAGAACTCTTTG
>JBBQAK010000351.1:0-4360 GCA_038316215.1 Gemmatimonadales bacterium
AACTCAACGCGGCCACTGATAATCCGCTGGTCCTTGCGACTGGAGAATTACTCAGCGGAGGAAACTTCCACGGTCAAGCCGTCGCGATGGCGAGCGACCTGTTGGCCATCATCTGCGCGAACCTCGCCGTGATCAGCGAGCGGCGGATCGATCGACTGGTGCACCCCGATTTCAATCAAGGGTTGCCACCGTTCTTGGCGGGCGCTCCCGGGCTCGAGTCAGGGCAAATGATGGCACAGGTCACGGCGGCGGCGTTGGCCAGCGAGTGCAAACTGTTCGCGCACCCGGCTAGCGTGGACTCGATTCCGACCGACGGCAACAAGGAAGACGTGGTGCCGATGGCGATGGGCGCGGCGACCAAGTTGCGCCGCACGGTGCGCAACCTGCGGCATGTGCTCGCCATCGAACTGATTGCGGCGGCCGAAGCGCTGGAGTATCGCCGTCCACTGCGAAGCAGCGTGGCGGTGGAGCGTGCGCATGCGACAATCCGAACCTATGTCGCGCGAGCGACTGGCGATCGACCGCCGTCACCGGACATCACACGGCTCGGTAATGCTGTGGCCGCCGGGGCACTCGATACCATTACCGAGGGGTTCGTCGTATGACCGGAACGGTACCCCGCTCGCCAGCGGCAGCGGAGCGCAGCGGACCGCGTGAGGTGCGGGCGCCTCGCGGCAGCGCGATGCAGTGCCGTGGATGGGAGCAGGAGGCGGCGCTCCGTATGCTGATGAATAATCTCGATCCCGATGTCGCCGAACGGCCCGACGACCTGGTCGTCTACGGCGGCACGGGGCGCGCCGCGCGTTCGTGGGAAGCCTTCGACGCGATTGTGCGGACGCTGCAAACGCTGGCCAACGACGAAACGTTGCTCGTGCAGAGTGGAAAGCCGGTCGCCGTCTTCCGCACCCACGAGGACGCCCCCCGTGTCCTGATCGCCAACGGCAATCTTGTGGGCCGCTGGGCGAACTGGGATGAATTCCGCCGGTTGGAGCGCGCCGGCCTCACGATGTACGGACAGATGACCGCCGGTTCGTGGATCTACATCGGGTCGCAGGGCATCGTGCAGGGCACGTATGAGACATTCGGTGCCGTGGCCACGCGGCATTTCGGCGGCACGCTCGAAGGGCGGCTGGTGGTGACCGCGGGCTCGGGCGGCATGGGCGGCGCGCAGCCGCTGGCCGCGGCGATGCACGGGGCGGCTATTCTCGGCATCGACGTGGACGCCTCACGCATTCAGAAACGCATTGACACGCGCTACTGCGATCGCATGACAACCTCGCTCGACGAAGCGCTCGCCTGGCTGACCGAAGCGCGGAGACAACGCGCTGGCCTGTCGGTGGGATTGGTCGGGAATGCGGCTGACGTCTTGCCTGAACTGGTCCAACGCGGAGTCGTGCCCGACGTCGTGACTGATCAGACGAGTGCCCATGACATGCTGGTCGGGTACGTTCCCGCTGGTCTGTCGCTGGCAGAGGCGGCCGAGTTACGTGTGTCGGATCCTGCCGAATACATCGCGCGGTCGACGGCGTCCGTCGTGGAGCACGTGCGTGCGATGCGGACCATGCAGGACCGCGGCGCTATCGCCTTCGATTACGGCAACAACATTCGCACGGTCGCGTTTGATGCGGGGATAGACGATGCGTTCCGGATTCCCGGGTTCGTGCCCGAGTATGTGCGTCCGCTGTTCTGCGAAGGAAAGGGTCCCTTTCGGTGGGTCGCCCTGTCCGGAGATCCCGCCGACATCGCGCGCACTGACGAACTGGTGCTCGAGCTTTTCCCGCATGACGCGCAGTTGCGCCGATGGATCGAACTCGCACGTGAGCGCATCGCCTTTCAGGGACTCCCCGCGCGCATCTGCTGGTTGGGGCAGGGTGATCGCGCCCGATTCGCGCTGGCCCTCAATGACCTCGTAGCGCGTGGTGACGTGTCGGCGCCGATCGTCATCGGGCGCGATCATCTCGACACCGGCAGCGTGGCGTCGCCGTTCCGCGAAACGGAAGCCATGCGCGACGGCAGTGATGCCATTGCCGACTGGGCCATCCTGAACGCCCTGCTGAATGTGGCCAGCGGTGCATCGTGGGTCTCGTTTCATCATGGCGGTGGGGTGGGTATCGGCAACTCGCTGCATGCCGGACAGGTGATCGTCGCCGACGGCAGTGCACGCATGCGTCGCCGTCTCGAACGCGTCCTCACGAACGATCCCGGGATCGGCGTGGCCCGCCATGCCGATGCCGGCTATGACATTGCGATCGAGACGGCGGCCCGGGAAGGCATTCGTATTCCCATGCAGGAACGCTGATGCTGTCGAGTCGTTATCGTCCGTGGCACGTACCGATCTTCCTCGGGAAGTATGCGTGGCTACGTGCCCGCAATCGACCGGTGTTGTTGAACTTCGAAGTCACGATGCGCTGTAATGCC
Organism: Gemmatimonadales bacterium; assembly: GCA_038316215.1. GTDB lineage: Bacteria > Gemmatimonadota > Gemmatimonadetes > Gemmatimonadales > Gemmatimonadaceae > Gemmatimonas. The sequence continues at coordinate 2,419 of JBBQAK010000351.1, forward strand.
AAGTGCGGTTTCTGTGACTACTGGAAAACGCCGGCCGAAGCAAAGCACAGCGAGATGAGCGACTTCGCCGAAATTGCGCGGCGCTTCTCGCCGATGCTCGTCACGTTCACCGGTGGCGAGCCGACGCTGCGCAAGGATCTCGAAGACATCGTCGCGTCGGTGCGCAAGGCCGTGCGGTACACCTACGTCCAGATGATCACGCACGGGGCCATGTTGTCCATCGACCGCGCGACGTCGCTCTGGAACGCGGGCGTCGATCAGTTCAATATCTCGCTCGACTACCTCGACGAGCGACACGATGCGGCGCGCGGCATTCCCGGGCTGTCGGCGAAGATCCTCGACCTCGTGCCGCGCATGAAGGACGCGGGTATCGGCAGTGTGCGTTTCAATACGGTGATCAAGAACGACAATCTCGATCAGATCATGCCGATCGTCGAGCGCGCGGCCGCGCTCGGCGGCGGCGTGAACTTCTCGCTGTACACTGATTTTAAGAACGGCAACGAGAACTATCTGCTCGGCGAAAGCCAGCAACGAGAGCTCGAGCGCGTCGTGAAGCAGCTGCTCGACTACAAGCACCGCAAGCGCGGGGTGATCACGAATTCCGATTACTATCTCGAGCAAATTCCGCGATATGTCCGTGGCGAGATGACCGAGCCGTGTCGCAGTGGGTCCACGACCATTCACATTGATCCGCAGGGCATGGTGCGTCGCTGCCCCGACTTCAAACCGGACGGGCGCTGGCAGGACTACACGGGGTACGAGCCGATCAACTGTAATGCGTGTTTCTACGCGTGCCGCGGTGAAGCCCAAGCGCCGCTGCGCTTGATGTCGCGCGTGCGGGATGTGATGGCATGACCGGGGGCCATCCCGTGCACGGCGACACGGTGACGCTGTTCGTGAATGCCGCGCAGACCGTCACCTGCGCCGGTCCGGCGCGCGCGCGACGTGGCGCCGAGATGCAGGATGCAGGCGTGCAGACCGGCGTCGGCGTCGCGGTGCAGGGCGATTGCATTGTGGCGGTGGACGACGATGCGGCGCTGCGCCGCCGGTATCCGAACGCCGCGTCCATCGACTGCGAGCGCGGGGTGCTGGCCCCCGGTTTCGTGGATTCGCATACGCATGCGGTGTTCGGACGTGCGCGCTATGAGGAGCACGAGCTGCGTGCCACCGGCGTCCCGTATCTCGAGATCGCTAAACGGGGCGGCGGCATTCATGCGTCCGTGCGGGATCTCCGCTCGCGAAGCGACGACGAGTTGTTCTCCCTGGCGGGGCCGCGTCTGCAAGCGCTCGCCGCGGGTGGCGTGACGACCGTCGAGATCAAGTCCGGGTACGGGCTTACGGTACACGACGAGCTCCGGACACTGCGCGTCGTTGGACGTCTCGCGGCGGCCGGTCCGCTCAACGTCGTCGCCACCTGTCTTGGCGCGCACGAAGTGCCACTGGAGTACCGCGACCGCCCCGATGGACGCGCGGCTTGGATTGATTGCCTCACGCACGACCTCTACCCGGCCGTGGCCGCGGAGCATTTGGCTCGCTTCGCCGATGTGTTTTGTGAGCCCGGCGTGTTTACCCTTCCGGAGACGCGACGGCTGCTCGAGGCCGCCCGGGCGCACGGCATGCTCCTCAAGCTGCACGCCGACGAACTGCACGACGGTGGGGCGGCGGCCTTGGCCGCACAGTTGGGAGCGACCAGCGCCGATCACCTGGCGGCCATTTCACCCGAGGGGATCGCGGCACTCGCGGGGGCGTCCACGGTGGCCACCCTGCTGCCGGCGACCATGCTCTTTCTGGGAACGGGGCGACAAGCGCCGGCCCGGGCGATGATCGAGGCCGGCGTGGCGATCGCCGTCGCCACGGACCTGAACCCAGGCACGTCGCCGCTGCTGTCGTTCCCGCTGGTGCTCACGTTGGCGGTCAGTCAGCTGCGGTTGTCGGCATCGGA
>JBBQAK010000070.1:0-12625 GCA_038316215.1 Gemmatimonadales bacterium
CACCGGACACCGCACCGGACACCGCACCGGACACCGCACCGGACACCGTGTTCGTGTCGCCATCGGGACCCCTCTCCACGGCGTCGGTGCGCACCGTGACCGAGGCGCTTCGCGTGGTCGCGCGCAACGGCGTGGTTCGCGTGCGGGCCGGCGTGTACATGGAGCCAACGCTCATCATCCGACAGCCGCTCACGCTGGAAGGCGAGCGCGGCGCGATCCTCGATGGTGGTGGCGTGCGCGAGATACTCGTGGTCGGCGCCGATTCGGTCACAGTGCGCGGCATGACCTTTCGCAACACGGGCAGCAGCCAGGTCACCGACCGCGCCGCGTTACGCGTGGTCGAAGCCGCCGGTTGCCTGATCGAACGCAACACGTTCACGAACACCCTGTATGGCATCTATCTGCAGCGAGCCAGCGCATGCCTGATTCGTCGAAATACACTGGATGGCATGCCCGGCTCGCAAACGGTCACGGGCAACGGCCTACATCTCTGGTCCAGCCGTGACATCGTGCTCGAAGACAACGTGATCCGCGGTCACCGCGATGGGATCTACTTCGAATTCGTCACCAACAGCCGTGTGCGGCGCAACGTCAGTACCGGAAGTCATCGGTACGGCTTGCACTTCATGTTCTCTGACTCGTGTCGGTACGAAGACAACACCTTTCGCGCCAATGAATCGGGTGTGGCGGTGATGTATTCGAAGCGTGTGCACATCACGGGCAACACGTTCGCGCGCAACCGCGGCAGCGCGGCGTACGGCCTGCTCCTCAAGGAAATCACGGATAGCGAAGTACGCGGTAACCGATTCATCGAGAACTCGGTGGCGCTGCATATGGAAGGCGCGAGCCGCAACGCCGTGGTCGACAACGACTTCGTGCGGAACGGCTGGGCGGTGCGCGTGCTGGCCGACGCGCAGGACAACGTGTTGCAGGGCAACGCGTTTTCGGGAAATGTGTTCGACGTCGGCACCAATAGCCGGCGTAACTACAGCACGTTTACCGGTAACTGGTGGGACCGGTATGCCGGCTACGATCTCGATCGTGACGGTCGCGGCGACGTACCGCACTCGCCCGTGCGCCTGTTCGCCCTGCTGGTCGAGCAATCACCGGCTGCGCTGGTGCTCACCAGGAGTCTGTTGGTCGATGTCCTGGACGTTGCGGAGCGCGTCGTTCCAGCGCTCACGCCCGAAACATTGCGCGACGCGGCGCCGCTCATGCATGCCCCCCGGAAACTGCCATGACCACCGCGCTTTTACGTCGCCCAGCCCACGAGGTGCGTACGACCACCACGCCGATTCTGCCGCTGCACCGCCCGTCCGCTCCGCTCGTCGAGATCCGGAACTTGGTGAAATCGTTCGGCCGCCGTCGCGTGCTGGATGGCGTGGATCTCGATATCGCCCGAGGGGGCGTGACGGCGATCATCGGACCGAACGGGGCCGGCAAGACCACGCTGAACAAGGTGCTGCTCGGACTCGTGCACGCCGACTCCGGCAGCATATCGTTCGACGGCGTCGATGTGGCCGGACGGATTTCGCATCGGGCCCGCATCGGCTACATGCCGCAAGCCGCGCGATTCCCCGAGAGCTACACCGGCCAGGATGTCCTCGACTTGCTGCGCGACCTGCGCGGTGGGGCAGCGCCGCGTGATCTCTCGCTGCTGCAGCAGCTCGGCGTGTCCGCATTTCTCATGCAGCCGGTGCGAACGCTCTCCGGCGGACAGCGCCAGCGACTCAACGCCGTCGCCGCGTTTCTCTTTTCGCCCGACCTGCTGATACTCGATGAGCCGACAGCCGGACTCGATCCGATTGCCAGCGGTGCGTTCAAGGAGAAGATCCGCGCCGTTCGCGACGAAGGACGCGCGGTGATCATCACGTCGCATATCCTGAGCGAACTGCAGGAGATCAGTGACACCGTCGTGTTTCTGCACGAGGGACGCGTGCGCTGGTCGGGCCCGCTGCCCGAGTTGCTGAACATCGCGCAGGTCGATTCCCTCGAGCGCGCGATCGCCCACTTGATGCAGCAGGAGAACGCCGTGATCGGGGCCGCGCCATGAATGTCGCACCGGGGTCGACGATCGCCACCGTGCTCCGCCACGAAGCGCGCGCAGTGCTCAAGAATCGCGGCGTGCTGTTGTTCGGTGGCGGCATTCTGCTGCTCACCGAGTCCATGCTGCGGCTCACCGGTAGCGGTCCACGCGCGCTAGCGTCGCTCCTCAGTCTGGTGCTGCTGGTGGTACCACTGGTCACGATGTTGTTCGGCGTGATCACCTGGCACGCCTCGCGTGAATTCACCGAGCTGATGCTGGCGCAACCGGTACGTCGCGCGGCGCTGTTCGGCGGACTGTATCTGGGCCTTGTGCTCCCGTTGGCCACCGCCTTCGTGCTGGGCTTGCTGCTCCCGTTCGCGCTCCACCGCGCGCTGGGGAGTGAAACCCTACCGTTGCTGGCGGCGACGCTCGCTGGCGGTGTCGCACTGACGTTCGTGTTCGGCGGACTCGCACTGCTGATCGGCGTGGCGATCGAAGACCGACTGCGCGGCGTGGGTACCGCGATCGCCGTGTGGATGTTGCTCACCATCGGCTACGACGGGATCATGCTGTTGGTCGCCACGACATTCACCGATTACCCGCTGGAGAAACCGATGCTGGCACTGACCCTCGCCAACCCGGTCGACTTAGCCCGCACGATGATCGTGATGCAAAGTGACGCCGCCGCGCTCATGGGCTACACCGGCGCCCTGATGCATCGCTTTCTTGGCAGCATGTTGGGCTCCATGGCTGCCATCGGCGGACTCCTCCTCTGGATTCTGACCCCCGCCTGGGCCGGACGGCGCGCCTTCGAGCGTCGAGATTTCTGACCGTATTTCGATCCACTGATCTTTCACGCCCACGTCACTCACTCCTCAAGGTACTTCCTGATGTCTACTCGTACTTCCGTTGCCCGATTCGCGTACGCTGCCGCGGCCCTGCTTCTCGTTGCCTGCGGCGGCGAAAAAGCGCCGGCATCAGACACCGCCGCCGGCGGTACGCCGAGCCCTTCCGCTGCCCCGTCGAATGTGCCGAAGCCCACGGGCACGGTCATCACGATCGAAATGATCACCGACGAAACCGGCAACTACTTCAAGCCGAAAGAAATCGAGGCCAAGCCTGGCGATGTGCTCAAGTTCGTACTGGTCGCGGGCGTGCATAACGTGCACTTCCTGGCCGACTCAAACCCCGGTGTGCCGAACCTGCCGCCGATGTCCACGTTCGCGCAGCTCCCGGGTCAGGAAATCCTCGTGCCGGTCAACTTCGCGGCGGGAAAGAGCTACTACTTCCAGTGTGACCCGCACGCGCTCCTCGGCATGGTCGGCAAGCTTGAGGTCGAGAAGGAGCACTAGCACGTGACGCGCAGGAACGGCAACCGGTACGCCGCGGGTGAGATCGTAGCGGTCAATATCCTCGTACTGCGCGGGATGGTGTTGGTCTACGGCAGTGGTGGGGCCGTTACGCGCACAGCCTGTTCGCGATGACGCCGCGGGTCGTTGCCTGGTTGGTCCGACGGTCGCCGCTCGCAACTTACGCTCGAGGTCAGCCATGATGAAACACTTTGACGCAGCATCGCCGTCGTATCAGGTTTCAAGTGTATCCCTGCGCCGCGCGGTGCTGGTCACACTCCTTACCGCCGCGGCGGCGGGCTGCGGCGACAAGCAGGACATGCCTGCCAACGGCCGTATCGCTGACGCCAGTTCGTCCGCGTTGATCGCCCCGGATCCCGATGTTCGGATCGCCATGCGGCTGCCGGCACAAGGGCGACATCTGGTCCTCACCGAAATGCGCGGCATGTTGACGTCTGTGCAAGGCTACGTCGACGCGGCGGCACGCGGTGACACGGCGGGAATGCGGGCCGCGGCGCAGGCATCCGGGATGGCGGCGGCACGCGATCTGGATCCGGCCATGCAACAACGCCTCCCCCCTGAGTTCTTGCGTCTTGGCATGAGTACGCACGCCGCGTGGGATTCACTGGCTGCAGACGTCAGCCGCGGCGTACCGACCGAACAGGCACTCGGCCGATTGGGGACCATCATGAAGAACTGTGTGGCCTGCCATGCCCAGTATCGCATCAACGTGGAACGCTAGGCTGTTCGTGCGCACGATCACGAGCTTCCGTCGGCGAGTCGGCCGGCGGATCGCGAATCCGGTGACACCGCATGGGTGACCGGCGCGAGTGCCAACGCCAGGCAGAAGCACGACACCATGAAGGTCACCTGGGGCCGCCGGGCGAAGAACGCCACGAAAGGACACCACGAAAGGCACACCGCGTCCCCAGTGCAACGCGGATGTACTGCCGGAGGCGCTAGCGTCGGAGGGCACGGCGTATCGACATCTCCGAGCGCTCGGCGGGCATCGCCATAATCCCAAAGGCGCCCCGCCTTCAACGGCAACCGCACAGTGGCGCTGCCACCGCCGCATCATTGCCAACCACGTACTGGTGAATGGTGTTCCGGTCGGTCACCTCATGGCCGCGGGTCAGATTGCGCCAGCACCGCTCGCGATCAGGGCGCCGGTGATCCGGCCGACGGATTGTGGACGACCGTCAGGAGGAATGAGCAGCCTTGCGCTGAACTCGCGGCATGTCGTACGCCAGGCGCCAAGGCAAGGATGTCGCCGGCGACCAGTGCGTATTCCTTGTCAAGCGCGCGAAACATGGCCTCCCCACGTAGCATGTGAATGCTCACTGGACCGTCGGTGCTGTGCTCCGGTAAGTCCCCGCCTGGCGCAAGCGCCAGCAGCGTTAACCGCAACGGTCCCTCTTTGACGAGCGTCCGCGCTGTGCGCCCGCTGCGCGCCAACAGTTCCGCGTCAATCGTCCACTCGTCCTGCGTCAAGTGATGGAGCAGCACATCGCCCTCCACCGTGCGGTGCATCGATGACATGAATTACGCCTCCGGAATGTGTAGAGTCCGACCTTCCTGCACGCACTGCACGCACGCAAGCAACGTTCCCAAGAAAAGCGCTCGTCCCGATTCCGTAATGACCCATGGTCGGCTCTGCCATGGTGGATCGTGGCGCACATGCTGCGCGTGACCACATTCCAGATCGGCAACCCAGTGCTGATCCTCGTCGCGATGATATCCCGTAATGCGACGTGGAAGTGCGTGACCGGCGCTCGGGTCACGCTGCATCACGTGACTCCTGCTGTACACGCAGTAGTGACAAAAGCTTCGTGTGCCATCCGTGTGCGCACGTTCCTGTTCCTCAACCCCAACGATCCCACGTGTATGATGGTCGCACCGATGCGTATTCGTGGCCGCAGCGCATCGCGAGCGAGACCGCGGTTGCATGTCGCCGTCCGCGCCTGCTTCGCGCCGTCAGACACGAGCGTATCGTCCTCCCGGCCACACCACCGATTCGGTGGACGATTTTCACGAGATGCTCGTACGACATGTTCATGCGATCAACACTCTTGCGCCCAGTGATGCCGCGTTCGGGTTCGACGCCCAAGAGCAAGCGACAGCGAATCACGTTGTCGGTGAATCGTGTAAGTCGCATACCAATACTCTGACATCATCGTACGGCAAGGCTGTCAGGGTTTCCCTGAAAAGCCCGTGGCCGCTCCGGCTACCGCGGAAAGCAACAGCAAACAGCAAACGGCAACCGCAAACGGCAACCGCAAACGGCAACAGCCAGAACACGGATGAAACGGATGAACGGAAACGACACGCGATAAGCCAAAAGCGCTTCTGATCTTATCCTGTGCCGTTTCCGCCGATCGGTGTCATCCGTGTTCCGGCTGTTGCCTTGGCTGTTGCCTTGGCTGTTGCCTTGGCTGTTGCTGTTTCCGTCCTCGCCTACTTCGCGCCGTCGGTCACGAGCGTGTCGTACTGCCGGCCACGCCAGCGGGTCGGGGTGCGGGCGGTGCTCAGCGTGAGCCGCCACGCGGCGGCAATGTCTGAGAGCCACGACAGCCAGAACGGCCATCCACGCTCAGCGTAGCTGTTCCGGAGCGCGATCAGCATCATCAGCCGTACCATGAGGGCGGACGCGTTCACGAGCACCAAGGCCTGCAGCAGCATCGTCTGTGGATTGTCGGCGGCGAGTGTGCCCATCGAGCTGATGATCGCGGCGAGCACCAGCAGCATCGGGAACGGCAAGGCCTGCGCGCTCCACACCAACGCCACGTCGACCCAGCGACGCCACGTCGGCGTCGCGTCTTTCAGGTCGAAGCTGCGTCCCCACTCGCGCCACATTTCGGCCAGCGACACGTAGGCGCTGACCTGAATGATGTGCGAGCCGTCGAGAAAGCCGACACGTGCGCCGTGCGAGGCAAGATGTCGCGCCAACGTGACGTCATCGCAGAACGATCCGCGGGCGGGCGCGTAGCCACCGTGCTGCTCCAACAGTGCGCGACGGGCCACGAAACACTGCCCGTTAGCGAGCACGCGATCGGGCGGCGGCTGAGTAGCACCGGCCGCGCCGCAGCGATACACCAGCGTCACCAACATCGCCGGCTGCACGAAGCGTTCGGCCGATGTCTGATCGCGGAACTGGGGCGAGAACGACGCCACGTCGTAGCCATCCTGCTCGACCGCATCGACCACCGCGCCGACCAGTCCTGGCGCCGGTACGGTGTCGGCGTCGATGCCGAGCACCCACTCGCCCCTCGCCTGTCGAAGACCCGTCTCCAGTGCCCACACCTTGCCCACCCAGCCAGCGGGGAGGGGTTCGTCGGTGATCAGGCGAATTCGCGGATCACGGACCGAGGCCGCCTCGACCAGCTCACGGGTCCCGTCGGTGGAGCGGCTGTCCACGACCAGCACTTCCAGCGTCGGCGCCGACTGCGCCATCAGGCCGTCAAGGCAGGGCCCGATCCGCTTCGCTTCGTTCAGCGTGGCCACGATCACGGTCACCGTGGTATCGGTGCGCGGCGTGAGTCGGGGGGCGATCGGCGGACGCCGTGTTCGTCCCGGCATGAGGCGCGCGAGCAGCAACAGCAGCATCGGCACCTGCACGGCAAGCAGCGTCAGACCAACGCCCCGCGCCACGTCGACCAACAGGCTCGCGCTGTTCACAGCAACGGCTCCTTCGACACACGGGACCTGACGGCCGGCGCCACCACCGGCTCCGTGAGCGCGAGCTGCGCGACCGCCTTCGCCATGTCACCGAAAATGAAAAGGTGTGCCGGATACATCGCGTACCAGTAGAGAAGTCCGAAAAGCCCCCGCGGTGCGAACAGCGCGGTTTGAATGAGCCGTGTGCCCTCACCCTCCGGGACGGCCGAGAATTGCAGCCAAGCCTGACCGGGAACGCGCATTTCTGCACGGAGCCGCAACAGGCGCGGGCGCTCGACCATCTCGACCCGCCAGAAGTCGACCGCCTCTCCAAGATACAACCACGCGGGGTCGCGCCGCCCCCGTCGGAGTCCGGGACCACCCACCAATCGATCGAGAAATCCCCGAATCTTCCAGAGCCAGTTCCAGGCAAGCCACCCCTGGTCACCCCCCAGCCGGCAGAACGCGCGGAACACCTGATCGGGGCTGGCCTCCACGTAAATCGTGCGCGTCTCTTCGAGTACCCCCTCACGATCACGCAGCTCGTACGACGCACCACTACCTAGCGCGTCGCTCCAGCGCGACTCCACGGCATGCTCGGACAGCCGTGACAGCGCCCGCTGGACCGCCGTCCGATAGGCCATCGGGCGCACGTCCGGAAAAAGCTCGTGGGCCTTGGTCGTGTCGGCCAGCACCGGATGAATGATGCCTTCGACCAGCGGTGTGGCCAGTCGCGCCGGGATCGGCGTGACCTTGTCGACCCAGAGCGCGGCCAGCCGTGGCGACAGCACTGGCACCGCGATAATCGTGCGTCGAAGGCCGCGAGCTTCAGCATACCCGTGCAGCATGTCGCGAAACGAGAGCACGTCGGCGCCGCCGATCTCGACGATGCCGACCGGGCCGTGCTCGCGCGCCCGAATCAGATAGGTGAGCACGTCGCGCACAGCAATCGGCTGCACCTGATTCGCAATCCACTTGGGCGCGATCATGAACGGCAGCCGCTCGGCCAGGTAGCGCACCATCTCGAACGAGGCCGACCCCGAGCCCACGATAGGGCCGGCGCGGAACTCGGTGGTGGGCAAACCGCCTCGCAGGATGGCTCCCGTCTCCCCACGACTCTGCAGATGCTCGCTGGCATCGTGCGTATCGGGAACGAGCCCCCCGAGATAGATACAGTGCTTCAGGGCGCGCCCCGCCCGTACGAAGTTGTGAGCGGCGACCCGGTCGCGTTCGGCGAAGTTGACCGTGTCCGTCATGCTGTGCACGAGGTAGTACGCCTGATCGACACCGTCGAGGGCCCGCTCCAGCGACGCCGCGTCGAACAGATCGCCGGTCATGACCTCCACGTCGTGCTCCCACCACCGTCCGTGAATGCGTCGCGGATCGCGAACCAGCAGCCGCACCGGAACGCCCCGCTCCACCAATCGCGAGGTGAGGCGGCCGCCGATGTAACCTGTGGCACCGGTAACGAGCACGGTCATGCGGAGGGGTCGGAGGCCGGCCGACCAGCCGCCCCACCACGGTGGCGGGTTCGGTGCTCAGCGCGTACGCTACTTAACGCTACGCCACTTCCCCCTCCGCCGTTCCCATTCGCATGCCTCGCGCCAATCCGTCCCCGGGACACCTCCTCCTGCGTAACTGGGAACGACTCTCGGCTCTGCCCTTCGGCAAACGCATCTTCAGTTGGGCCGTCGGACGCACGGCACCGTACACCGGCTCGGTGGGGGGCGTGTATACCGATGTTCGCCCGGGCTACGCGCGGGTGGAGCTGCGCGATCGGAAATCCGTCCGAAACCACCTCGCCTCGGTACACGCGGTGGCCCTGGTGAATCTGGCCGAGATGACGAGTGGCGTGGCACTGATGACGGCCCTCCCGACGGGCGTGCGCGGCATCGTGACCGGCCTCTCCATCGAGTATCTCAAGAAGGCGCGCGGGACCCTGGTCTGCACCACCACCGCGCAGGCGCCCGCTGCCGTGCTCGAACCGATCACCCACGACGTGCAGGCGGACATCGCCAACGGCGACGGCGAGGTCGTCGCGCGATGTATCGTGCATTGGCGACTGTCGCCTCCCGATCCCTCACGCGAGACGGCCCGATGACTGACGTGGCACCACCGCTGGTCAGTGCCCCCGCGTTCGACACGCCCCTCACGCGTCATGCCCACATTCGTGTGCCGCTGATCTGCGGGCCGATGTATCCGTGCAGCAATCCGGAGCTGGTGGCGGCCGTGAGTGCGGCCGGCGCGCTTGGCATCGTACAGCCGATTTCACTCACGTACGTGCATGGCTACGACTTCCGGGACGGACTGCGCACCATCAACCGTCTCAGTGGCGGCACCCCGATCGGCTTCAATGCGCTCATCGAAGCGTCCTCGAAGACCTATCACAACCGGATGATCAAATGGGTCGAGATCGCGCTCGAAGAAGGCGTGCGATTCTTCCTCACCTCGCTGGGGAATCCCAAGTGGGTGTGCGATCGCGTGCATGCGGCGGGTGGCGTGGTGTACCATGACATCACCGAGTTGAAGTGGGCCGAGAAAGGGCGCGACGGTGGTGTCGACGGACTCGTGGCCGTGAACCGTGAAGCGGGCGGCCACACCGGCTCGCGTGATCCGCGCACCCTGCTCGACGAAGTCCGCCCGCTCGGACTCCCCGTGGTCGCGGCGGGCGGTGTGGGCGCGCCAGCGCAATTCAAGGCGCTGCTCGACATGGGCTATGCCGGTGTACAACTCGGTACGCGCTTCATCGCGACGCCCGAGTGCAACTCCGATGACGCGTACAAGTACGCCATCGTAGAAGCGCATTCCCGCGATATCGTGCTCACCGAGCGACTGACCGGTGTACCGGTGTCGGTGATCCGCACACCCTATGTGGAGAAGCTCGGCACGAAAGTCGGACCGGTGTCCCGTTGGCTGTTCAAGGGACGGAAAACCAAGCACTGGATCCGCACCTTTTATGCGCTGCGTTCGCTCCGTCAGCTCAAGCGCTCGAGCGTGGACGGGGTCACGCAGGACTACTGGCAGGCCGGGCGCAGTGTGGATGCCATTCATGAGATCAAACCAGCCGGCGACATTGTGCGTGAGTTCGCGAGTGCGTTGACGGGTGCGGCGGTGAAGGCCATGGTGCTGCTGGCATTGCTGCTCGCCGCCCCGCGCGAGACACAGGCGCAGGCGCAGACACAGGCGCAAACGCAGCAGATCACCACCAAGGGACTACACGCGCCGGTCACGCTCGCGCGCGACAGCGCTGGTATCGTGCACATCGAAGCGGCGAACGAGCACGACCTCTTCTTCGCGCAAGGATACAGCGCGGCGCGCGACCGACTCTTTCAGCTTGAGCTGTGGCGACGTCAGGCCACCGGCACAATGGCCGAGGTGCTTGGCCCACGCTGGGTCGCCCGCGACCGCGCGTCGCGACTGCTGCGCTATCGTGGCTCGATGACGACCGAGCTCGCGCACTATCATCCGCGCGGTGCCAGCATCATCGGTGCGTTTGTGGACGGCGTGAACGCCTATGTCGATCAGGTGCGCACGAATCCCGCGCTCATGCCGCAGGAGCTCACTTGGCTGGGTATCACACCGCAGCACTGGACGCCGGCGGTGGTGGTCTCACGGCACAACGCGCTCGCCTCGAATGCGTCCGACGAGCCAACGACTGCGCGCGCGGTACGCGAGATCGGCGAAGCGGCCGTGGCCCGCCGGAAGCGCTACGAACTGTCGCCCGTCCGACTGGGGCTTGATTCACTCGTGGCTCGCGCGCTCGATGCCGCTCCCGGCGGCAGTATGCTCGCCGCGTATAACGACTTCAAGCAGGTGCCGAATTTTCGTACGTCCGAGCTGCCCGAGGCGCTACGTCGCGTGGCGCCGTCGGTCGATACCGCGACGCCAGGCTTCGATCGGTGGGAAAGCAACAATTGGGTCCTTGCCGGATCACGCACGGCCAGCGGTAAGCCGATCGTGGCGAACGATCCGCACCGCACGATTGCCGCCCCGTCGCTGCGCTACATGGTGCATCTCAAGGCACCAGGATGGGATGTGATCGGCGGCGGCGAGCCGGCGATTCCCGGCGTGGCCATCGGGCACAACCAGCACGGTGCGTGGGGACTCACGATCTTCGGCATCGACGCCGAAGACTTGTATACGTACGAGCTCGACGCAAAGGATGCGCGGATGTATCGCTATCGCGGCGCGAGTGAACGCATGCGCGAAGTCCGAGATACGATTCGCGTGAAGGGTTCGGCTCCGGTGGTGATCACACTGCAGTACACGCGACACGGCCCGGTGCTCATGACTGACAGCGCGCAACGCGTGGCCGTCGCGCTGCGCGCGGCGTGGCTTGAACCCGGTGGCGCGCCGTACCTTGCGAGCCTGCGACTCGATCAGGCACGTACGTGGAGCGACGCCCGCCTCGCGCTGTCGTATGCACGCATGCCGGCGCTGAACTGGGTCTGGGCCGACACCAGCGGCGCGATCGGGTGGCAGAGCGCCGGGATCGCGCCGATCCGGAGAAACTGGGACGGCCTCGTGCCGGTACCGGGTGACGGGCGTTTTGAATGGAGCGGCTTTCTGCCCATTGCGCAGTTGCCCCATGAGACCTCGCCGTCCCGCGGGTACGTGGGCACGGCCAACGCGCTCAACGTCGACGCGTCGTACGCGCACGCCAACGCGCTGGCGCGCACGTGGGCGGAGCCGTTCCGCCGGGATCGCCTCACGGAAGTCCTCGACACCACACGAAAGGCGACGCTGGTGCAGATGATGGCGCTGCAGCACGACGAAACGCCACTCGCGGCGCGCGCGCTGGTCCCGCTCATCACGCCGATCGTGCTGACCAATGCCGCATCAATCGCGGCGCGCGACACGCTGTTGCGCTGGGACGGCGTGCTCGCAACCAACTCCCGTGGCGCGGCGATCTATGCCGCGTGGGAACGCAAGCTGCTCACACATACGGCCGACATCGTGCTGCCGCTGGAGGCGCGCGCGCTGCTGCGCACGGTGTCGTTGTCACAAACCATCGAGTGGCTCACCAATCCCGACTCTCTCCTGGGCGACAAGCCAACCGTCGCGCGCGATTTCATTCTGTTCCGCGCGTTCAACGAAGCGGTCGCGGACGTGTCGCGGCGCTTCGGTACGGACATGGCCGACTGGCGCTACGGCGATGCGAAGATGCACCACGTGCGCATCGCGCACCCCCTCGATGTCGTACTCGCCGATTCGATCCGCTCACGCGTATCACCAGGGCCGCTCGCGCGCGGCGGCTATGCCAACACGCTCAATGCGACTGGGAACAGCGATAACCAGACCGCCGGCGCCAGCTTTCGCGTGGTGATGGACCTCGCGAATTGGGATGACGCCATGGTAACGAACAGTCCCGGGCAAAGCGGCGATCCCCGTAGCCCGTACTACAGCAATCTCTTCGGTCCGTGGGCGCGCGGTGAATATTCGCCGCTGCCGTACTCGCCGAGCGCCGTGAAGTCGCGGACGGCGGAGATTGTGGTGATCGTGCCGTAACCCCACGCAGGTCCCCTCCCCCCACAACACGGAGCCTCCCGATGCTCGCCTTCCGACTGCCCCTCACGCTCGCCACGGCCTTTCTCAC
>JBBQAK010000133.1:0-9244 GCA_038316215.1 Gemmatimonadales bacterium
TGTTCCCCGATGGCACGAGGTCGACGCGCGCCTATTTCTACAACGCCGATTACACGCCGACGCGCCTCTTCGAACACCGAGCGCTCACGGCTGCATCGAGTAACAGCACGCCGAAAACATTGCACTCGCTGCTCAATATCTACCTGACCGGCGACCACGTCGACTCCACGACCAAACAAGTGGACTTCGTCGTCAAGACGGTACAGCCCTACGAGATCGAGAACATGCGTAAGCACGAACGTGAGCTGTTCGTCCGCGTCCCCACGACGTACACCGCCTCCCGCACCGACCGCTGACCATGACCGATTTCGAGACGCTCGGCGCCTTCTACCTCGGCAAGCGCTACGACCTCGCCGCCCGCACGCGGCAAGACGACTACGTGCTGTACGACGCCAAGGATCTGACCACGCATGCCGTGATTATCGGCATGACCGGCAGCGGGAAAACAGGTCTCGGAGTCGGCCTCATTGAGGAAGCCCTGATCGATCACATCCCCGTGATCGCGATTGATCCGAAGGGTGATCTCGGCAATCTCGCGCTGCGATTCCCGTCGCTTGCGCCAGCAGATTTCCGACCATGGGTCGATCAGCAGCAGGCGGCGAATGCCGGACTCTCCCCCGATGCGTTCGCCGAGCAGCAGGCCGCGCTCTGGAAAGACGGGCTCGCCGCATGGGGTGAAGACGGTGCGCGTATTCAGCGATTGGTGGACGCCGCGGATGTCACGATCTACACGCCGGGCAGTACCGCCGGACGGCCGCTGTCGCTCCTCAAGGCGTTCGTGGCCCCGCCGCCGGTCATTCGCGACGACACCGAAGCCATGCAGGAGCGCGTCGACGCCACCGCGACGAGTGTACTCGCCTTGCTTGGCATCGACGCGGATCCGATCTCGAGTCGCGAACACATTCTGCTCGCGAACCTGCTGCACGCTGCATGGAGCGACGGACGCGATCTCGATCTTGCCGGATTGATCGGCGGCATTCAGTCACCGCCGTTCAACACCGTCGGCGTGATGCCGCTGGATACGGTCTTCCCGCCCAAGGATCGGACCGAGCTCGCGATGAAGCTCAACAACTTGTTGGCGGCACCGGGCTTTCAGACCTGGATGCAAGGCGAGCCGCTCGACACGGCGTCGCTGCTGTACGACAGCACCGGCAAGCCGAAGGGCTCAATCGTGTCGATCGCGCACCTCGGCGACGCCGAGCGCATGTTCTTCATGACGCTCCTGCTCGCGGACATTCTCGCGTGGGTGCGCACGCAACCGGGCACGGGCTCGCTGCGAGCGATTCTGTACATCGACGAACTGTTCGGCTACATGCCGCCGGTTGCGAATCCGCCGTCCAAGGTGTTGCTGCTCACGTTGCTCAAGCAGGCGCGCGCCTACGGGCTCGGCGTCGTGCTCGCCACGCAGAATCCGGTGGACCTCGACTATCGCGGCCTGTCCAACACCGGTACGTGGTTTATCGGACGGCTCCAAACCGAACGCGACAAGATGCGCGTGATGGAAGGCCTCGAGGGGGCGTCGGGTGGACAGCCGTTCGACAAAGCGGCCATGGAGCAGACGATCGCCGGACTGGGCAAACGGGTGTTTCTGATGCACAGCGTACACGAATCGGCGCCCATCACGTTCGAAACACGTTGGGCGATGTCGTATCTCGCCGGCCCCATGACCCGCGAGCAGATCAAGTCGCTGAGCGCGCGCACCGGTGTCGCATCGCTTCCGTCGGCGACGCCAAGCGGAGCGACGCGCCCAGGCAGCGCGGTCGGGAGCACGGGAGGGAGCGGAGGCGGCAGTATGTCGTCGCTCGACCCATCGGCGTCGGCGCAGGCGCCGGTGCTGCCAGCCGACGTGCCGCAGTACTTCCTGCCCGTGCAATCGAACGGCGGAACGATCAGCTATCACCCAGCCGTGTTGGGAGTGGCCGATGTGTCGTTCGCGAGTGCGAAGTACGGGGTCACCGAGCAGCGACGCGTGTCCCTGCTGGCGACCATGGACGACGGGCCCATCACGCTCGAGTGGGATAACGCGGAGCGGATCGACGTCGATCCGACGGCGCTCGAACGCGGCCCGACGAACGGGGCGGCGTCCGCTGTTGCCTATGGCGCACTACCGAAGGCCGCGACCAACGCGAAGAGCTATCCCGCGTGGAGCAAGGCGTTGCAGAAGTGGATCGTCACCAACGAGAGCGTGTCGTTGCTCCGCAGCGCCACCTTCAAACAGACGTCGAACCCGGGCGAACCAGAGCGCGATTTCCGCATCCGGTTGCAGGTCACGGCGCGAGAAGCGCGCGACAATCAGATCGAAACGCTGCGCGGCAAGTACGCCACGAAGCTTGCCTCGTTGCAGGAGCGTATTCGTCGGGCTGAACAGGCCGTGCAGCGCGAGCAGGCCCAGGCCTCGCAGGCGAAAATGGACACCGCGATCTCATTCGGCGGCGCGATCCTTGGCGCGATCTTCGGCCGTGGCAAGATCTCCGCCGGCGCGATCAGCAAAGTCGGGACGGCCGCCCGTGGCGCCGGACGGGCGGCGCAGCAGCAGGGCGATGTGACGCGCGCCAACGAAAGCGCGCAGGCGCTGCAGGCGCAGTATGCCGAGGTGGAAGCGGCGCTGCAGCAAGACATCGACGCCTTGGGCGCAAGCTATGATGCGCAGCAAGACGCGCTCGAGGGAATCCCGATCAAAGCCAAGAGCGGCGACGTGCAGGTGCAAATCGTGGCACTGGTGTGGGTGCCGTTCCACCGCGATGCGGCCGGAATGGCCACGGCGGCCTGGCGATAAGCCGGGCCGCCGTGGGCATGCCAGTGCAGAACGCGACCGGGCGGCCCGCTAGAACGCGTTGAACGCGTACGCGACCGCGTAGGCAATCAGGAACGCGAGTCCGCTCTGGGCGAGCGACTGCATGTCGAATCGGATCGAACGGGAGCGTGTCAGATGCGGGGGAACGGGACGGTGCACGGGCGTCTCCGGAAAAAGGGCTGGTGCATTCCGACGCCGGAAGCGCGCCTGCGGTAACAGCCGCCCGTGACTCAGCGTGGCCGGCGGTTCGCGTTGAGCGACCAGTCGAAGGGCATCTCCCGCATTCCGAAGCGACCGGATTCCAGTCGCTTCTTGGTCTCGCCGTCGAACCATGTGGCGAGGTAGGCGCCGAGTTCCGAGCGCGAGTTGCCGAAGTCACCCCGGAAATAGGTGAAGATGGGGCTCAGCCGTGGATACGGGGTCTCGATCTGGTTCTTCGTGGTGTCCTTCAGAAACCGTCTCCCCTGATCGAACAGCTGTCGATCGAGCTCGGCGCCGATGTACGCCTCCGACCGCAGCGGCGGGCTCCCCTTGGCAGCCGAGACCAGCGCAAAGTGAATGCGCGGATCGTGAAAATCCTTCCGAATGATCCGATGCTCCACTTCGTCGAGCGACAACGTGCGTCCCGCGGCGCGCACGATCGGCTCGCTCCAGGGCCCCTTGAGCTGCAGCACGCCGAGCGTCCGGTCGATGTTCCGGATGCTTTCACGCTCCCCGTGACGTACGACGAGCTGGATGGTGTACGCGTTGTACACGTTGATCCAGAACGCCAGACGCTCATCCTCGTCGGTACCGGACAAGGAGGCGCGCTCGAGCGACGTCAAATAGCGGCGGAACGCGGCCGCATCGCGGAACGCGTCGTAGTCCACCAGGCCGTCCGTCACGTGCGCCCGCAACAACGCATCGAACGCTGAGTGGTCAACCGTCACGCGAGCGGCGGGTGAGGCCGGCAGCGATTGAGCGGGCGCGGAGCGTGTGGCGAGTGGAGTCGCGATGACCAGGGCCGCCCACACCCACCGGCGTGCGACGTCCGAGACCCTGCGCAGCGAGAAAGACATGGTGTATAGTACGTCGATGAGTACCGACTGGTTGCTGGGCATCTGGCGCCTCATGCGCGCCGACGCGTCACTCGACTTCGCTCCGGGTGTCCGCATGGAATTTCTCATCAATGGCGCGCTCCGCTACCACGTGGATGTCGGCGGACAGGATCAGATCGTCGATCTCGTCTATCGCGTCGAAGGAGAAGTGCTGCACACGGACAATCCGGCGGCACCGCACAGTATGAGCGTGCGCATCGAACGAGGCGTTGGCGACGTGCTGCTGCTCGACTTCGGTGGTGCACAGGCGATGCTGGTACGCGAAGTCGAGCACCCCGAACGCTACATCCAGTAGGCGTATTGCTTCGTCACCATCACGAAGCCGGACAGCGTGGCGTTCGTGACGGCGTGCACCAGTACGAGGTCGCCCAGCGACTTCGTCTTCCACATCCACCAGTTGTAAATGAAGCCGCAGAGCAGCCCGACCTCCCAGAAGGGACCGTGCTCGCTCGCGAACAGCACTGCCGTGGCGACGAAGGCCATCACGTTGAACGTGCCTAGAGGCACCTTCTGCCAATCGTTGTTCACGATCCAGCGGGGCAGCCAGCCTCGCCAGAACAGCTCCTCGAGAATCGGCACCAGCAACGCGGCGCGCACCACCCGTAGGATCACGACCAACGGGTCCGCCAACTCCGACGGCGGGATCGTCGTCTTCACGGTCCCGGTGATGCCGTTCTGAAAGAGCCAGTGCTCGCGCCATCCCGGAAACAGCTGATCGGGTGCGACCCACATGGCGCAGACCGCCACCCCCAGGAGAATGCTCGGGAGCAGGTGGCGCACGCGAAGTGACAGCACCACGTCGCGCGAGATCGTGAGCATCACGGCGACGAGCACGCCGACGCGGACAATCGATTCCCAGGGCTGCGGCATCGGGAGGGAAGGCCCGACCGCCAGCAGGATCATGAACACCGCGAACGGTGCGACCCAAGGGAGCGACGGGTACTGCTGGCTCAATGAGTGTTCTGACATGCACCAATTGTATCGCCAAGGGGGCCATCGTGGCCCCTTCCCATCACGGTCCGTACACGACCGGTGAGATACCCTGCTTGATGTCACGGGCGCCCGCGGCGACACCGGAACCGACCGCCACGCCCGCCGTCAATGCGGTGCCGATCCCCACCAACGGCAGAAACGGCACCAAGACCGCACCCAACAGAAAGGCGGCCCCACCAGCGGCCCATGGCGCAATGCCCTTGTGCACCGAGTCGACGTACCGCAAACGATTGCGGACAAACCGGCGCGTGGTGCCATGCAGTACGACGGCCAGGATACTGGCGATCGCGAACGAGATGAGCAGAAACAGCACGGAAACCTCCTGAGTAATCGGGGTGAGAGCGTGTCGCACAGCCCGTGGCGTCGTGCGTCCGCCCACCCTCTGACACCCTAACGCGACGACGGGACGGAGGTTTCAGCCTCGTCCCGTCGTGTCAATCTGCCACAGTAGCGTTACCACGACTGCGCGGCCACGGTCTCAACGACGGCGTGGCATCTCCATCTTCGTGTAGTTCAGCGGCACCGAGAACAGGTCGTTGGCCAGCCTCTTCTTTTCGATCTTCACGACTTCGATCGGGATGCTCCCGTCGGGCATCGTGACTTTGAGCGGGAAGCCGCCGTCGGCCGCGAGCGCCCGCTGCCACGCCGGCTCATTGCCGCGCTGCATTGAGGCCAACGGGTTCACATAGCCGCCAAGTCCCTTCGCGAGGCAAATATCGACGGTCTGCGCCGCACTCGCCACCGTGACGTGTTCACACGAATAGCCAGCCACGGTTTCCATGCGACCGGTGCGTGTGATCTTGGCATCGGCCGGCGTCTTCCCGGCCACGCTCGACACCGCTTCGGCGATCGGCATCTCCATGTACGCGTTCTGCGCGGCGATCAGCACATACACTTTCTGCTCCTGCGGCACCGACAACATCGACATCGCGCCGCCCGGCCCACCCATCGACACGCGCACCTTGCCGTTGCGCACGAGGTACTCGATCTCCTGCCGCTGCGGACCGTTCGCGCTCGGTGCCGACATGCGCATCGTGACGGCACCTTCGAACGGCTGCGCCGCGACCACGCGCGGCACGACAACCGTGAACATCGACATCATCGCCGCAGCGACCGTGATCGGAAACACTCGAGACATCAGCACACTCGGGTAACGGATATCAGGCAATGCCGTTGCGCATCGCGTTGAGCACGAGCTCAGAGAACCGGTCGATCTCGTCCAGCGTGGTATACACGTTGGGCGTGACGCGGATCCCGCTGAACTCCGCATGCGTAATCGGCGTCTGCACGACGCGGTGCTTCGACACCAGCCAGCTGCCGAGCTTCGCGGGATCGAGCCCGTCCACACGGAAGAAGCCAATGCCGCCGCCCCACTTGGAATCGAGCGGCGTGAGCACCTGCACACGCCCCTTCCCTTCGGCCAGCAGACGCTTCGCCCACCGGTCACGCAGGAACTTCAGTCGCGCCTGCTTGCGCGCCGCCCCGATCGCGCGATGAAACGCCAGCGACACGGAAATTGCGTTGTGATTGGCTGCCGGATGCGTGCCGATCTCCTCGTACTTCCGGATGTCGGCCTCCTGCCCCGGGTTGCCCGCCATCAACGGCCACATCGGCTCGATTTTGTCCTTGCGCACGTACAGAAAGCCCGTGCCGATCGGCGCCAGCAGCCATTTGTGCAAACTCGTGCCGTAGTAGTCCACGTCGAGCTCATCGCGCGTGAACGGGAACTGCGCGAAGGCGTGTGCCCCGTCCACAAAGGTGGCCACCCCCTTCGCGCGGGCCATCGCGATCAGCTCCTTCACGGGGAGAATCTGACCGGTCAGGTTGGTGATGTGGGTGATTTCCATGACACGCGTGCGCGGCGTCATCGCGGCGGCGAACGCGTCCACGATCTGTTGGGGCTCGGTGCACGGTACCGGAAACGACACCTCCTTCACGACGATGCCATCACGACGTGCGCGCTGCTTCCACGCGTTCAACATGCGCCCGTAGTTCTGGTTGCTCACTACGACTTCGTCGCCGCGTTTGAGATCGATGCCGAAGATGAGCGTCTCGAGCGCTTCCGACGCGTTCCGCGTGATCGCCATTTCCTCCGGGTCGCAGCCGAATTCCAGCGCGAGTTCGCGTCGAACGATTTCGATGCGTGGCTCGAGCGTTTGCCACATTTGAATTACCGGCAGCTCGTTGGAAAAGCGCAGATCGCGCTCGAGCTGCGCCATCACATGCGAGGGCGCGGGTGAACAGCCCCCATTGTTCAAGTTGATCCACGTGCGATCGAGATCGAACGCGCGTTGGATCGGCTCCCAGAAGTCCTCGTCGGAGGCAAAGGCGTCTGCCTGGGCCGCATCGCCGCGCCAAGCGGGTGCCGCGGGGTCGAAGAGGGCGACGCCGCGATCTTTGGCGACTTCGGAGGCATCCAGCAGGCGCCGGATCGCGTGCGGTGAGAATCGCGGCGAGAGCGCGGCGAGGCTCGGCAGGGCGGTCGCCCCAGCCACGGCGGAAACGAAGAGTCGACGGTCCATTCCCGAACATGCCGCCAAATTCCCTCGGCCGCGAGGGTGAAGTTCCCATCACCAACGGGTCGTTTTCGACGCGAGTCACCGTGCAGAAGCCCGAATTTCATGGCAATACGATTAAGCCTGTCACACAGTGGGACCTGAATCACACAAAATGCGATTTTTGCTGTGCCGATCGAGCAGAGTCATCCGTCACTAGTTCGACTGCACGACGCACGAGGCGCCGAGGGCGGTCACATCATTTCGAACCACACCCACCG
Source organism: Gemmatimonadales bacterium (assembly GCA_038316215.1). GTDB lineage: Bacteria > Gemmatimonadota > Gemmatimonadetes > Gemmatimonadales > Gemmatimonadaceae > Gemmatimonas. Next base: position 7,661 of record JBBQAK010000133.1, read on the forward strand.
ATGTCACTCTTTTCGCGCGTCTCCACTGGCTCCTTGCTGCTCGCGGCTATCGCCCTGACCGCTTGCTCGGATGCCACTGATGTGACGAGTCCCGACATGCCCGCAGCCGCCCGATCTGCTGCAGCCGCCTCCTCCAGAGCCGCCGACGACGACAGTTCGCAAATCGACTACATCGTGACCTTCGATGACAGCGAGACGGATCCCACGGGTCGGGCCCGTGCCCTGCTCGCGCAGCAGAAAGGCCTGCTCAAGCGCGAATTCAAGTTCGCCCTGAAGGGTTTCTCCGCCACGCTCACTCCCGCCGCGGCCAAGCGACTGGAAGGGGCCAACGGCATTCTCCGCGTCGAAGAAGACGGCAAGGTCTTCATCACCGAGACGGTCAGCGCCTCGTCGTGGGGACTCGACCGCCTCGACCAGCGCCCCCTGCCCCTCGACGGCCAGTACAGCTTTGCCGGAAACGGTGCGGGCGTTCGCGTCTACATCGTCGACACCGGCATCCTGACGTCGCATGAACAGTTCGCGGGCCGCACGCTCGCCGGCTTCTCGGCCTTCGGCGACAACAACCCGGAAGATTGCAACGGACACGGGACGCATGTCGCCGGCACGATCGGTGGCAGCTCCACCGGTGTGGCGCGCGGCGTGAACGTGGTGCCGGTTCGCGTCCTCGATTGCAGCGGTAGTGGCTCGTGGAGCGGCGTCATCGCCGGCATCGACTGGGTCACCGGCCAGAAGACGGCCAACAGGTCGATCCCGATGGCCGCGAACATGAGCCTCGGCGGCGGATATAGCGCCTCCGTGAACGATGCCGTCACCAGGGCGATCGCCGCCGGCGTGACCTTCGCGGTGGCCGCTGGCAACAGCGGGGCCGATGCCTGCAGCACGTCGCCGGCCAGCACGCCGAACGCACTGACCGTCGGTGCCACCGAGTCGAACGACTATCGCGCCAGCTATTCCAACTACGGTAGCTGCCTCGACATCTTCGCTCCGGGTAGCGGCATCTACTCGTCGTACATCGGATCGACCAGCTCGTACGCCAGCCTCAGTGGCACGTCGATGGCGTCGCCGCACGTCGCTGGCGTGGCCGCCCTCATCCTCGGCAGCTATCCCACGTACTCGCCAGCACAGGTCCGCAGCGCCATGCTCGCTGGCGGCACCGCGAACATCGTGGTGAACCAAGGCAGCGGATCGCCGAACGTGTTGCTCACGAACATCTTCTCGGCCTCTGTGACCCCGCCGGCCGATACGGTCACCACGCCGCCGAAGGACACCACCACGGTGACGCCGACCCCGACGCCAACACCGGTGATCACGCTCTCGATCTCGAGGCAGGTCACGAAGAACCAGAACACCGCGCGACTCAGCTGGAGCGGTGCGACGACCACCAACGTCGATGTGTATCGCAACGCGGTCCGCTTCCTGACCACGGCGAACGACGGCTCGTACAACGACGCGAAGCGACCGAAGGGCACCTGGACCTACAAGATCTGTAACGCGGGCACGACGATCTGCTCGCCGGATGTCACGGTCGTCTTCTGACCATCGAACACGACGCCGGAACACCGTAGCACAACGCAGAAGCGGGCG
>JBBQAK010000120.1:0-9559 GCA_038316215.1 Gemmatimonadales bacterium
TAGGTTCACGCGTTCTCCGAATCGAGGAATGTCATCGGTTCAATGCTAGGTGGTCGTGCCCGACGACAGCAACCTGCCTGTCGTGCAAAGCGCTCCCGTACGCGCCCGGCACCGTGAACCGGCGATGCCAGACGCGGCCGCGTTCATTGCGGCGGTCGTTCCAATACGCGGCCCAGACTATCAAACGCTGCACCGAACGTCGCCCAATCGCTACGCCGCAGCGCCTCACGCATCGCGGTATACCAGCGCCGGGCCGCATCAGACGATGGGCCCTCGTCGACTGAGCCTACGGCAGGCACCGACGACATGGGGATAGCGCCCATCCGTCCCAATGCTTCGCCCAACGTGCTCCCGACGCCGTGCCGGACGCCGTCCGAAGCCACGACACGTGCGACCATCGCGCTGCCGTCAGCGCGATTCCAGAGGAGCGGCTGCACGTGCAGCGGTCCGGTCGCGGTCATCAGCGTGGTCACCCGTCCGGCGCGGATGCGCGGTTCGCGCCGGGAGCCCTCGGGCATCGCGCCGCGTGCGCTATCGAGCGCCGCCTGCATGCGATCGGTCACTGTGCGCCAACGCTGACGCGGTATAGTGGTCGAGTCCCACCACGTTTGGCGCGCGATGCCACCGCCCACGGTCACGACGCCGCCGATTTGATCACCGCCGTCGAGCAACGGCACGCTCCAGGCGATGAGACGCTCACGATCGTTGCCGATCCAGTGCGGCGGCGGTGCCCCGCCGACCAACGCGCTGTCCGGCAATTGGCGGACGACCGACCCTTCGAGCCGCGACCCATACCGCGCAAAGGTCTTGGTCTGCGCCACGGCACTTTCGTTCGCCGGCGGGAGCTGCGCCACAAGTTGCGGCGACAATTCACCGGGTGCTGCGAACAGCGTCGGCAACCGAGTCATCCACGTGCGGGTCGGCGCGTCGGGCCGCGGCGCGGCCACCAGTCGCACACGACCAGTGGACGCTTCGACGACTGCCGTGGCGGCAAGCCGGAAGTAGCTGTACACGCCCGTCGCCAGCAGCCATTGCTGACTTAGCGGATAGCGATCAGAGGCGCTGTAGAGCTGCAGCGTCCAATACAACCGTCCGTCATCGACGAGCGGCAGCACGTCGTTGCCCTGCACGAAGAGCGGCGCGAGCCGTTCCACCCGTTCGCGCACATCACGGTGCGTTACCAGCAGCGGTTCGACGGCGGTGGTGTCCGCGTCGAGCAGCGACAGGTCGCGGAGTGCCCAGGCATGCGCAATGCGCGCGCGAAGCGATGTAAGCGACACGCCGCGAACCCCGCGGGCATGCTCGGCATCGATCAGGCGCACACCGCGCAGCCCTGGGCCGATCAGCGGCTCGTCACCGGCATAGTCGTCCGAGGTCGGTGCAAACTCGATTTGGCTATCACGCAGCGTCGGGCGTGTCGCATCGACGGCTGATACCAGCCAGCCTTCCGTACGGTCGACTGGTCGACGGACGACCAGCGCGGTGGTGCGGTCGCCGATGACCGTCCAGCCGATGGGCGCCACGTCGATCAGCGGCTGGCCTGATGGCGTGTCGTCGCGAGGCTCGCTCCCGGGCATTCGCGTCTCGGACGTTCGCATCTCGGACGTTCGCGTCTCGGGCATCGCGGCCGTCAGCGTATTGCGATCCCAGAGGCTGAGGCGTGACGGCAGCGCGGCACGCTCAATGCGGGTGAACGCGACGGCGCCGCTGTCCCGATGTACGACGCGGATGCCTTCCACATCGAACGCGCGTCGGCTGTAGAGCGCACGGGAGGCGAGGTAATCGAGATCGCGTGTCGCTGGCTCGCCGAGGAGGCTCGTACGGGCGAGCAGCACCGGTGCGGCATGCCGCAGTCCCAGCGCGGCGACGAGGATCACGGTGAGCGCGAGAAAGGCCGCGCGCAACTGGCCGACCCAGCCGGTGCGAAATACGACCAGTGCGGCGAGTGCACTGCCGAACGACAGCAGGGAGTCCATCCGCAGCGTGACGCGATGATCGACCTTGAGGAACAGTCCATCCGGCCCGCTCCCCTGCCGCAGCAAGTCGAACGCGTCGAGGCGGTAGCTCCAGGCAAGCAGCAAAAGGACGATGGCGCCGAGCGTACTGAGGTGTCGGCGCACGTGCGTGGACGCGGCCACCCGCCGGCCTTCCATGCGCAGACTACGCGTGAGCGCGTACAGCACGACGACCAGGGCGGTCATCGACACGACGGTCACCAGCGACCAGAGATACAGCGTCTCCTCAACCGGCAACCAGTACAGGTAAAACCCGAGGTCGCGTCCCAGCACGCCTTCGATCTCTCCGAACGGCAACCCATGCCGCAGTAGCGCGAGATCCACCCAGTTGGTTAGCGGAATGGCGAGCACGCCGCCAACCGCCAGCGCGAGTACGACGGTAACGGCCAACAGCCGTTGCCCCGAAATCATCGCGACCAATTCGAGATTAGCCACGCGCGATGGCACGGCCACCGCGACGATCGTCCGGCGCACAGCATGCAAATTGGCGAACGCGAAGAGCGCACCGAGTCCCCATGCGCCACCTTGCAGGATCGCCGTATCGATGACTTGCTCCCAGAAGAGCGCGGGCTGACCCATCGCCGTAAACCACGCGTGATCGACCAGCATCGCCGTCACCGCGCGCCCCAGCAGGAGCAACGCAGCCGCGATCGCCAGACCGAGAATCAGCCCGCCGCGTGCGCCCATCTCAGCGCTCCGTTGGCGCGATCAGAGCGAAACGCCCTGGGTATGCAGCCAGCCTTCCATCATCCCGCGAATTTCCGCGAGGCGCTCGGCCGAACTGGCCTCGAACCGGGCGACGATCACCGGCTGCGTATTCGACGCACGAAGTAGTCCCCATCCGTCCCCAAACAACACACGCACGCCATCCACATCGATGACATCGTGCGTGGACTTGAAATACTCCGCGGCACGGGCCACGATCGCGAACTTCGACGCTTCATCGGTCTCAATGCGCAACTCGGGCGTGGAGACGAAGGGCGGGACGTCGGCGAGCAATTCGTCGATGCGCTTCCCGGAATCGGCAAGAATACGCAGCAGTCGCGCTGCGGCGTACAACGCGTCGTCGTGCCCGTAGAAGCCTTCCGTGAAAAACATGTGCCCCGACATCTCACCGGCGATCGGCGCATGCATTTCCTTCATCTTGTCCTTGATGAGGGAATGCCCCGTCTTCCACATCACTGGGACACCGCCCGCCTTGTCAATGCCGTCCATCAGCGCCTGCGAACACTTCACATCGAAGATGATCGGCTGGCCGGCTCCCGTGCGGGCGAGCACATCGCGCGCATACAGGATAAGTATGTGATCGCCCCAGATGATACGACCGTCACGGTCCACCACGCCGATGCGATCGGCATCACCGTCGAACGCAATGCCGATCTCCGCGCCGCTCGCCTTCACGGCCGAGATGCAATCCTCGAGATTCTCGGGGACCGTCGGATCGGGGTGGTGATTGGGGAACGTGCCATCGCTCTCGGTGAAGAGGCCAATGCCGTCGATCCCGAGCGCCGTCATCAGTTGCGGGGCGACCAACGCCGCGGCGCCATTTCCGCAGTCGTACACGACCTTGAGCGACGTGCCGTCCGGACGGCTGATGCGCCCCACGCGCGCCGCGATGTCGCCGACATAGCGATCGATGACCGGGACATGGCGCACCGCGCCATGGCCGGACGGAAACACGCCACCCACGATGAGGCGGTAGAGCACCTGGATCTCTTCGCCATGCAGCGATCCCGTCCCGACACACATTTTGAAGCCGTTGTACTCGGGCGGATTGTGCGATCCCGTAATCTGGATGCCGCCCACGACCGGCTCGTGATGCAGCGTCCAGTACAACAACGGCGTAGGGACGACGCCCACGTCGATAACGTCGACGCCGCATTCGGTGAGACCGCGTACGAGGGCGTCGCGCAGCGTGTCACCACTTGGCCGATTGTCACGACCGACGGCGACGGCCCCCGTGATGCCGTTGACGTCGAGATACGCCGCGTAGCCGCGTCCGAGGCCGTACGCCACTTCCTCGGTGAGGTCGGTGCCCACGATGCCGCGGACGTCGTACTGCCGGAAGATCGTCTGACTGATGGACATTATCGGAGAGTGACGAAAGTCGGGGTTGATGTCGCGCCGCGCACGACGTACTCGATCAACGGATGAAGCCGGCGGCCTGCAGCCGCGGCGCGCCATTCGACACTGGCGGCCCAACGGACGCAGCGCTTCCAGGAAGCGCGCGACGGGCAAGTTCGATCACCGGCGTCGGATAGACGCCGAGCAGCAACAGCAGCACGCAGGTGACCGTGATGAGCGACTGTGCCATCGGAATCGGCGACGGCACCGGATGGCCTTCCGGGCGTGGTCGCATAAACATCGCCGAGATCACGGACAGGTAGTACGCCGCCGAAACGGCGCTACTGAGCACCACGATGACGGCCAGGATCGTCTGCGGCGTGGTGGCTTGGAGTGCGGCCTGCAGCAGATACCATTTGGCGAAGAAGCCCATGCCCCCGACGATCGGCATACCCATGAAGGCCAGCAAGAAGACCGACATGGACACCGCGAGCCACGGACGGACCAGCCACAGACCGGCGATATCGTCGAGCGTGGGCGAGCGGTCGCGTCCAGCATTGATCGTGATCAACACACCAAAAGCGCCCATTGTCGCCAGCGTGTAGGACACGGCATAGAACACCAGCGCCGTCGTTCCCGCCGTCGACGCGACCACAATGGAGACGAGCAGATAGCCCGCGTGTGCGATGCTCGAGTAGGCCAAGAGTCGTACGAGGTTCTTCTGCGAAAGCGCCAGTACATTGCCGGCCACCATCGTCACGACCGCCAGCCACCACATCACCGAGTGCCAGCGCGCGGCAGCCCCAGGCAGCGCTTCAATCATGACGCGCGCGAATACCGCGAACGCCGCGGTTTTTACGCAGGCAGACATGAATGCGGTAATCGGCAACGGCGCGCCGTCGTACACGTCGGGCGTCCACAGATGGAACGGCGCCGCAGCGACCTTGAAGCCGAAGCCGACGAGCAGCAGACCGGTGCCGACGACGAACATTGGTCCGAGGTTCGGGTGCGTCGACACCCACTGCGCGATATCCACCAATCGCGTACTGCCCGTCGCCCCGTAGATGAGGGCGATGCCATACAGGAGGAAGCCCGAGGATACCGAGCCAAGGAGGAAGTACTTGATGGCGGCTTCCGCTCCGCGCGCACTCCGGCGATTCACACCGGCCAGTACGTAGATCGCGAGCGACATCAGTTCGATGCCGAGGAACACGAACATGAGGTCCCGCGCCGCCGCCAGCACCATCATGCCGGTGGCCGCGAGCAGCATCAACACGGGCACTTCCGGACTGAAGGCGGCGCTGCGGTAATGTTCAGCGTCAAGCAATATCAGCGAGAGCACCGTGCCCAGCAGGATCACGAGATCGATCCCCCATCGGAACCCATCGCCGGCGATGCGCTGATCCGCGGTCCCATTCACGCCGTCGCCCCAGGCGATCATGACGACGAGACCGACGAGGAGGCAGAGTACGATGCCGAAGCGGGTCAGCGTGCTCGTCTTCTCAGCACCTTCCGCCATCGACGCGTCGTTACCCTGCGGATTCCACACCGTCGCCAGCAGCATGATCATCGCGCCGGCCGACAGCAGGAGTTCAGGAGCCAAGGCGCGGAAAAGCGCGCCGGCCGAAAGGGTAGCGCCCATCAGCGGACCACGGAGACGTTGGGGAGCGAAGTCGCGGCGTTCGGACCGAAGCGCACCGACTCAATAATATTCTGTGAGGCACGCTCGATACGCTGGAGCATCGGCTGCGGGGAAATTCCGAGATAGATGATCGCAACGGCGAACGCCCCCATCACCACACGCTCGCGTCCGGTGAAATCGGTGAGCGATCCGTTCTTGGCGGTATCGAGCCGTTCGAACAGGATGTGCTGGAGGGCGCGCAGTCCGTACGCCGCCGCGAAGATCACGCCGCTGGTCGCGATCACCGCGAGCACGGGGCGTTCGGCGTAGGTGCCGATGAGCACAAGGAACTCACCGACGAAGCCGTTCGTGCCGGGCAGGCCGATCGTGGACAGCATCACGAGTGTCAACATGACGCTGAACATCGGCACTACGCGCGCGATCCCACCGAAGCCGGACATCTCGGTCGTCCCGCGCCGATCTTCAAGCATGCCAACCAGCAGAAAGAGCGCGGTCGTGGAAATCCCGCTGTTCACCATAGAGACCACAGCCCCCTGCACCGCCTGCTGCGTCAGCGCGAAGCAGCCGAGCATGATGAATCCGAGGTGGCTGATCGAACTGTATGACACCATGCGCTTCATATCGCGCTGCGACATGGCGAGCAGCGCGCCGTACACGATGGCGATTACGGAGAGCACCAGGATCGTGCTCCGTACCGTCGGCTCCATCGCGGCGGCCGGGAAGAGCGGGATGGCAAAGCGCAGGATCGCGTACGCACCGACCTTGATACCAAGCGTGACGGCCGCGAACGTCGGCGCGGCCCCTTGTGCGTCAGGAAGCCACGTGTGGAACGGCACTAACGCCGACTTCACGGCGAACGCCAGGAAGAACGCGCCAAACATCCAGAGCTGCGCGCGCGGCGTGAGCGCGATGTCCATCAACTGATCGAGATGGAAGGACGTGCCGCCTCCCAACGTCCACAGCGCGAGAATCGCCACCAGCATGAGCAGCGAGCCCACGAGGGTGAACAGCACGTAGCGCAGGGCCGCGCGCGACTGTCCTGCCGCGCCCCATACCCCGATCAGGAAGTACGTAGGAATCAGCATGAGCTCCCACGCCAGATAGAACGCCAGCAAGTCGAGCGTGACGAACACACCGATCAGTCCTGTGGTCAGCAGCAACGCGAGGGCGCCGAACGCCGGCGTACGCACGCGCACGTTGTTCCAGGAGCCAAGGAATGCCAGCGGCAGTATGATCGCGGTCATAACCACCATCGGGAGCGACAAGCCATCGACGCCGAGACTGATCGTCGCTCCGATGTCGGAGAGCCACGGCAGGTCGACGCGCGCCTGCCATCCCGACGCCGAGGGATCATAGACCGCCCACAACACGAGGCTGAATAGCGCCTCGACGAACAGCGCGGCAACGGTGAGCGTGCGAGCGTCCGGCCCGCCGCTCGGTGCTTCCGTGCCGTCTTCATCGCGCGACATGTCACGTCCGCCGAAGCGGACCAGCAGCGCCGCCGCCATCGGCCAAAGCAGCATGGCCGGCAGTACCCACCGCGCGGCTCCGATTGAAAGAAGGAAATCGCGCATCGGTCAGCTCAGGGTGAGAGCGGCAAGAAGCGCGAGCGCACCGGCTGCTAGCAGCCAGGCGTATTTGCCCACGTCTCCGTCCTGCAGCTTGCTGCCCACGAGGGCTGCGGTGCGCGACAGCATCGACCCACCCGCGCTAAAGGCGCGATCGACGCCAATTTCGACGCCGCGGGCCAGCACGACATTCGCGAACGCGGAGATCGGTCGCACGATGGTCGCATCCACCAATCCATCCACGTTATAAGCGCGCGCGAGAATGCCCTCGTCGACCGGCGAGTGCGCCTTGTCGGCGAGTGGCTTGCGATAGCGAAGCAGCGCAATCACGATGCCGACCACGGCGACGGTGATCGCCACGGCGACTAAAATGGTTTCGGTGCGGTGATCGAGGTGACCGGCGCCGGCCAGCCGCACCGCGCTGCTCCCCGTGACCGGCTCGAGCCAACGCTCGAGAATCCCGACCGGTCCGAGCGGAAGAAGCGCCGGTAAGTTGAGCCAGCCACCAACGACCGTCAGGGCGCCGAGCACCAGCACGGGCGCGGTCATGATGGTGGGTGCCTCGTGCAGCATCTCCTGCTCCGCCTCCCCCGTCCGGTTACTACCGTAAAATGCCAGAAGCAGCATCCGTGTCATGTAAATCGCGGTGAGCAGCGCGGTGAGCACGCCAAGCGCGTAGGCGCCGTACAACACCGTACTTCCCGGAATGCCGAGGAGCGACGCGCTCGCGAGTGGACTGCCGTGCGCGCGCGCGAACACCGACGCGAGAATCTCGTCCTTCGAGAAGAAGCCGGCCAACGGAGGAATACCCGCAATCGCCAGCGTGGCCAGCGTCATGGCGGCCGCAGTCGCCGGCATGTAGGTGGCCAGCCCACCCATGTTGCGAAGATCCTGCGGATCATCGTCACGCTGCGTATGGTGGTAGGCGTGGTGCATCGCATGGATCACCGAGCCGGCACCGAGAAACAGCAACGCCTTGAAGAAGGCGTGCGTCACCAAGTGAAAGACACCGGCGGTGTATGCGCCGCTGCCCACGCCCACGAACATGTAGCCCAGCTGCGAGACGGTGGAGTACGCCAGCACCTTCTTGATGTCCCACTGGCGCAGTGCGATCGTGGCGGCGAACAGCGCCGTGAGCGCGCCGACCGCCGTGATCACCAGCGACGCTTCCGGCGCACCCGAAAAGATCGGTGCGGCGCGCGCCACGAGATACACACCGGCCGTGACCATCGTCGCGGCATGGATCAACGCCGACACGGGAGTCGGACCGGCCATGGCATCGGGCAGCCAGATGTACAGCGGCAGTTGCGCGCTCTTGCCGGCGCAGCCGATGAACAGGAACAGCGCAATTGTGAGCACGACCGGTGTGCCCGCCATGGCACCAAGCGCCGCATGCGCGCCGATGAAGTCGAGCTTCTGCGTCGTGACCCAGATCAGGAACATGGCGACCAGGAAACCGAAGTCACCCACGCGGTTGACCACGAACGCCTTCTTCCCCGCCTCGGCATTGGCCTGGTCGCTGAACCAGAACCCGATCAGCAGGTACGATGCGAGTCCAACACCCTCCCAGCCCACAAAGAGTACCGGGTAGCTCGCGCCCAGCACCAGCACCAGCATGAACGCGACGAAGAGATTGAGGTACGCGAAATAGCGCGCGTAGCTCGCATCGTCGCGCATGTACCCAACAGAAAACAGATGGATCAGCGAACCAACACCGGTGATCACGAGGACCATGAGGATCGAAAGCTGGTCGAGCTGCAGGCTCCAGTCGATCACGAGATTACCGACCGGCATCCACTGGCCATAGCGCACGATGTGCAGCGCCTGTTCCGGCGCACGCTGCATATCGAGGAACAGCGCGATGGCGACGCCGAACGACGCCAGGATAACGCCAGGGCCGATCAAGGTCACCAGCGGATGACGCGCCGTCGTCGTGCGGTCGTCGTCTGGCCGCTTGCCGAAGAAAGCGATCGACCCGTTGGCCAGAAAGCCCAGAATCGGCAGCAGGATGAGCACGCCAAGCATGGTGGGGATCATCCGCGAAGCGTCCGGAGCGAGGACAGATCGACCGTTCCGAAATGCCGGTACACCGAAATCAGGATCGCCAGACCGACGGCCGCTTCCGCCGCCGCGATGGTCATCACCATGACGACAAAAACCTGACCCGTCACGTTGTGCATCTTGGCCAGCGCCACAAAGCTGAGGTTCACGGCGTTGAGCATCAGCTCCGCGCACATGAACAGGATGATCGCGTTGCGGCGGGTCAGTAC
>JBBQAK010000274.1:0-5410 GCA_038316215.1 Gemmatimonadales bacterium
GTGCATGCCCATCTTCGTGCTGCTCAGATGCATACCCTGCGCCGGGCGGTTCGACACGTCTTCGCCGAGGCAGTGCTTGTGAATCGAGATGGCGGCCTGATGTCCGTGTTCGACCGCCCAGATGATGTTCTGCGGTCCCCACGCGGCGTCGCCACCGAAGAACACGTCCGGCCTGGTCGACTGGAACGATGCCTTATTCACTTCGGGCATGTCCCACTGGTCGAACGAGATGCCGATGTCGCGTTCGATCCACGGGAAGGCGTTGTCCTGACCGATTGCCAGAATCACGGTGTCGCATGGCATGATGATCGTCTCGATCACGGTGCTGGTCTGACGTCCATTCGCCTCGCTCCACTCCAACCGCTCGAACTCCATACCGACCAGCTTTCCGTCTTCGATCACGAAGCGTTTCGGCGCGTGATTCTAGATGATGTGGATGCCTTCTTCTTCGGCGTCCTCGAGTTCCCACGGTGACGCTTTAAAGAACTTGCGCCCACGGCGCGCGATCACGTTGGTGTTGGTGCCGCCGAGCCGGCGTGATGTGCGGCAGCAATCCATAGCGGTGTTGCCCACGCCGATGATCAGCACATTTTCGCCGATCGACTCGATATGGCCGAAGTGCACGGAGCTGAGCCACTCGATGCCGATATGGATTTGATCGCGCGCGGCCGGATCCCATCGACCGGGAATATCGAGTTCCTTTCCCTTGGGGGCGCCACTGCCCACGTACACCGCATCGTACTGCTCCTCGAGGAGCGTGCGCATGCTTTCGACGGGCGTGTTGTATCGCACTTCCGCGCCCATGTCGATGATGCACTGTGTCTCTTCGTTCAGCACCTGCTCGGGCAGTCGGAACGACGGGATGTTGACGCGCATGAGACCACCAGCTTGCGCGTTCTTCTCGTAGATCACGACTTCGTAGCCGAGCGGCAGCAGGTCGTTGGCCACCGTGAGCGACGACGGACCGGCACCGATCAGCGCGATGCGCTTGCCGTTGCGATCGGTGACCGGCTTCGGCAGATAAGCGCTGATGTCATCGCGGAGATCGGCGGCGACGCGCTTGAGGCGGCAAATCGCGACCGGCTTTCCGTCAACGCGGCCACGACGGCAGGCCGGTTCGCAGGGGCGATCGCACGTTCTTCCCAGGATACCGGGAAAAACATTGGACTCGCGATTGAGGAGATACGATTCCGTGTACCGTCCCTGCGCAATCAGCCGGAGATATTCCGGAACGTTGGTGTGCGTGGGACAGGCCCACTGACAATCCACCACCTTGTGGTAATGGTTGGGCGTGCTGACATCCGTGTGCAAAGACATGGGGCGTCGCTTGGCGTAGGAGGGTCACATCGTCTCCTCGGAGTATGCGTCACGGTGACGGGGTCCGCCATGCCGTTTCCCACGAGACATGTCGGGAAATGTCTGATGGCGTTCGGCCTGAACGGTCGCACTGAACGGTCGCACTGGACGGTCGTTTGCGTCGTCGCGCGGAACGACGCTAGCATTTCACGTCTCACCACGCGCGAGGCAGGGCACGGGCGCACATCCACGTCAGGATTCGGACGCCCAATGGCCAGGCCGATGGTCGTTCGCGCATGCGCTTCACCAACACAGGAACCCTATGCAACGACTCGAAGGATCCACGGCGCTGATCACTGGCGCGGCGAGAGGGATCGGGCTCGCCGTGGCCCGTCGCCTGTTACTGGAAGGGGCGCACGTCATCCTCTCGGATATTCGTGATACGGAGGGCGAGCGTGCGGCCAGCGAGCTGGGGGCGAGCGCCGAATATCGGCATCTCGATGTCCGCGAGCCCGCCGACTGGGAGGGCGCGGTCACGGCGTGCATGCAGCGTCACGGCCGGTTGGACGTGCTCGTCAACAATGCCGGCATCACCGGGTTCGAATCGCCGCATGGCGCCCACGACCCGGAGCACGTCTCGCTCGAGGCGTGGCGCGCGGTGATGGCCACAAATCTCGATGGTGTGATGCTGGGTTGTCAGGCCGCCATCGGTGCCATGAGGGCCGCCGGTCGTGGCAGCATTATCAACATCGGTTCGCGATCCGGCGTGGTCGGCATTCCTGGCGCAGCGGCATATGCCGCCAGCAAGGCGGGTGTCCGCAATCACACCAAATCGGTGGCGCTCTGGTGCGCCGAGCAGGGCCTGGCGATTCGGTGCAACGTGGTGCAACCGGCCGCGGTACTGACGCCGCTGTGGGAGCCCATGTTGGGCACCGGCCCCGATCGTGAGGCGAACATCGCCGCCGCCGCGGCATCATCTCCGCTCCAGCGCTTCGGCACCACCGACGAGGTGGCCGCGCTGGTGGCCTATCTCGCCAGCGACGAATCGGCGTACTGCACGGGCGGGGAGTTCAACATCGACGGTGGGCTGCTGGCCGGCAGCGCGGCGGTACCGGCACGTACACAACGGTAAGGGTGCGACCGCGCCACCGACCGCTCGCCCGGTGGACATCTGATGCGTGATGCGCTAACATCACCGAATGAGAACGACTCTCGATATCGCCGATGATGTGCTCGCCGCGGCGAAAGAGCGCGCTCGGCGAGAGCACAAGTCCATGGGGCAAGTCGTCTCGGAACTGATGCGGCAGGCGCTCACGGCGCCTCGAGCACCGGTGAGCCCCGTGCCGTCCTCCGTGCGCGAGCAACCGGCTACATACGGCGTGCAACCGTTCGCACGTCGCGGTGCCCTGGTCACCAACGACCTGATCGACCGCCTCCGAAACGACGACGCGTACTGATGCGCGCGCTGCTTGACGTGAACGTGCTCATCGCGCTGTTCGATGCGGATCACATATCGCATGATACCGCGATGGGATGGTTCAGCGTACACGCCAAGCACGGATGGGCGTCGTGCCCGATCACGCAAAACGGGTGCGTCCGGATCATGAGTCATCCTGCCTATCCGAACGCGCATGCCGTCAGCGAAATCGTGAGCCGAATTCATCGCGCGAGCATCGAACCCATACACGAGTTCTGGCCCGACGACATCAGCGTGCTGAACGACTCGGTGATCGACGCGACGCGGATCCACGGAGCTCGGCAGTTGACCGACGTGTATTTGCTGGCGCTTGCTGTCAGCCGTGGTGGCGTGCTGGTCACGTTCGACCGATCGATCGCTAGCAGTGCCGTGCGTGGGGCAACGGCGTCATCGATCGTCGTGTTGTAGTCTGCGGCGAGTTCGCCGGAGGAACGACCGGCTGGGACTCACGCTCAGAGCGTCGGCCAAGGCAATCGACCGTCTACTAGAAACTGTGCGCGTTCAAACACGTGGGTGTCGCGTCTGCGCGTGAGGTCCCCGCGCGTAAAATCGACGGCGCCCCTGGTGGCAGTGCAATGCCAGCGTTCGAAGTGCTGCGGCGTGGCGTGGTGAAAGACCGCCGGTGTGAACGCGCCCACGTTCATGCCGCCGAAGAGATCACGGGCCGAGGGACAGCGGAACAGTTCGACCTGCGCGTCGCGCATGGCGCGCCCGAGCGGTTGAGACGCCTCGTAGGAGACGGGCGACGAGATCTCGTCGGTACGCGATGCAAACGGCGCGGCGGCGAGATCGATGCCGCGCGCGCTGCGCATGCGTACCGTAAAGCTGGTGAGCGCGGTGCTGACCGGTTCCAATGCCGCTTGCGTTCCCTCGAGGAAGAGCAGGCGATAGTAGGCCACCTCGGCGAACGCGGTGCGTTGCTGCTCGGAGCCGTACCAAATGCCGCGCTCCTGTCGTGTGCCAAAGCGCGACCCGTGCCGCAGCGGCGGATAGCGAAAGGGCGTGAAGAGCAGGTAGTGTAGACGGGAACCGACCGATACCGGCGGCTTCACGCGATCGATCAGCTCTTCCAGCAATTCCTGTTCGGCGGCGGAGCTCACGAGCTTGCGCGTGGACACCTCATGCTGCGACTCCACCACGCGCCATGCCACGAGCCGCAGCGCGCGAAGCTCAGAGACGCCCTCGCATTGCATCCAGATACTGGACGACATCGACTAACCCCTCGACGGTTCGGATACGTTCGGCCGGCACGCCGCTGAGATGATCGTTCATCGCGTGCAACCACGCGCGCGCCTTGGCATCATCACCGCCCACCAGGGCGTCGAGCGACCGGAAGAGGCGCACGAACATGAGGGCGAGCTCGCCTTCCTTGCTGGCCGGATCGACACCGCGGCCATGCTGCAGGCGGGAGACCGAGGCCTCGCTCACGCCTATGACAGTGGCCAAGTGGCGGCTGGTGAGCCCCAACCGCTCGGCGGCGGAGAGTGCCGCTTGGGCGACGACTGCCGCCGGATCCGGGTTGGTGCGGAGGGTTGAGCGCGCGGGCATGATGAAAGAATACCCCATTGTTCTTGCAATTGCAAGAATCGTGCGGTCACGCCGCCGGCTGCGCCGCCAACCACGTCACGTACTGCGCGATCCCGGTCTGCACATCAGCGAACTGGTGATCGCAGCCGGTGGCCCGCAGCTGCGTGAGATCCGCCTGCGTGAAGCACTGATACTTGCCCTTGAGGGCGTCGGGAAACTCGATGTATTCCAAGAGCCCATGCGCGATCAATTCGTTGATCGGCAACGCGGCCTCACCGCGCAGCGCACGCACCGCGTTCACCGTGCTTACTGCGACGTCATTAAAGGGCTGGGCACGACCGGTGCCGAGGTTGAAGATGCCGCTTTGATCGGGATGCTCGAGGAACCACAGATTCACGGCGACCACGTCGTTGACGAAGACGAAGTCGCGCGACTGTTCGCCTGGCGCGTACCCGCCGTACTCGCCAAACAAACGGACCTTGCCGCTGTCGCGAAACTGATTGAAGTGGTGAAAGGCCACCGAGGCCATGCGGGCTTTGTGCTGCTCGCGCGGGCCGTACACGTTGAAGTACCGAAACCCAACCACCTGCGACGTGGCCGACGGCAGCATGCGGCGCACGACATCGTCGAACAGCAGCTTGGAGTAGCCGTACACATTGAGCGGCTGCTCGAACTCGGGCTCCTCGCGGAACGAGGCGCTGCCACCGTAGGTGGCTGCTGACGAGGCGTACAGCAGTCGCGTGCCCTGGGTCTGACAGGCGTCGAGCAGATCCTTCGAGCAGCGATAGTTGTTGTCGAGCATGAAGCGGCCGTTGTGCTCCATGGTGTCCGAACACGCACCCTGATGCAGCACCGCGTCCACTGTGCCGAACTCGCCGCGCGCGAAGCGCTCGTAGAAGTCGGACTTGTCGAAGTAGTCGCTGATGGTGGCGCCGGCCAAGTTGCGGTACTTCTGACCATCGGTCAGGTCGTCGACGGCGATCACGTTGTCGATGCCGATCGCGTTCAGTCCATGCACGATGTTGCTGCCGACCATGCCGGCAGCTCCTGTGACGACAACTTTCATCTTGACCGGCGTCCTTCTGCGAATGGAGTCGTGCGGTACCAAGC
>JBBQAK010000465.1:0-2553 GCA_038316215.1 Gemmatimonadales bacterium
CGTACGAAGTGCTTGGCTGGGGCGGCTACTGGGCGTGGGATCCCGTTGAAAATGCGTCCTTCATGCCGTGGCTCACGGCCACCGCCTTTCTGCACTCCGCGATGGTGCAGGAGCGTCGCGGCATGCTGAAGTTGTGGAACGTCAACCTCATCGTCTCCACGTTTCTCCTCACGATTCTCGGCACGTTTCTCACGCGATCGGGCATCGTCTCATCGGTGCACGCGTTCACGACCGGAACGATCGGGTACTACTTCCTGGCCTTCATCGCGCTGGCATTGGTGGTGTCGCTAGTGTTGGTGGCCGGCAACAGCGAGGGCCTGCGCAGCGAGGGACATCTCGACGCAGCGGCGTCACGGGAAACGGTCTTCCTGTTCAACAACCTGTTTCTCACCGGCTTCACCTTCGTGGTGGTGCTCGGAACGCTGTTCCCGCTCGTTGCCGAAGCGTTCAAGGGCGTGAAGGTCACGGTCGGCGCGCCGTTCTTCAACAAGATGACGATCCCCATCTGCGTGGCGCTGCTGTTCCTGATGGGGGTGGGACCGTCATTACCGTGGAAGGCAACCTCGCGGGAGCATCTGCGAACGATGTTCATTCTTCCGGCTGCGGTGGCGATCGGCATTGTGGTGCTCGCGCTCGTGCTCGGTATGCGCGATGTGTATGGCATGCTCGCCTTCGCCTTTGCCGGATTCGCGATCGTGTGCAACACACGTGAATATGTGATCGGTGTCCAGGCGCGGCGTCGTGCGCACGGAGAGGCGATCCCTGTGGCGTTCGTACGGCTGGTCGCCGCGAATCGTCGCCGATACGGCGGCTATCTCGCGCATATGGGCATCATTACCGTGGCCGCCGCCATCACGGCCTCGTCGAGTTTTCGCTTCGAGCGCGAGGCGACACTCAAGCCCGGACAGTCCATGCCCGTGAAGGGCGACTTGTCGGTGCGGCTGAAGTCGATGTGGGGCAAGGACGAGCCACAGCGCGAAGTGGTCGGTGCCGATGTAGAGATTCTGCGGGGCGGCAAGGTCGTTGGTATGCTCGATCCGCGCATGAATTTCTATCGCTCGCAAGACCAGCCGGTGCCGACGCCGGCGGTGCGTAGTCGCCCAACGGGTGATGTGTACATCAACCTGATGGCCTATACCCCCGACGGACAGTCCGCGACGTTGCGTGTGATCATTGAACCGTTCGTGCCGTGGATCTGGTTCGGCGGATTGGTGGTCGCGTTAGGAGCGGTGGTATCGGCGTGGCCAGCGAGGAGGAGGAGGGCGGTATGAACTGGAAGCGAGCGATCGTCACCGTTGCTGGCGTCGGGATTCCTGTGATCGCGTTGTTGTCGTACGGGATGACACGTGATCCTCGCAGCATTCCCTCGCCGCTGCCGGGTCGCGCGGCGCCGGTGTTCACGCGGGCGGTCTTCGCGCCGGGCGAGGATCCGACGTTGCGCCGCGTGGTGGGTGATTCGATCCGGTTGGCGGAGCACAAAGGGCAGGTGGTCGTCGTGAACTTCTGGGCCTCGTGGTGCCTCGCCTGCCGCGATGAGCATGAAACGCTCTCGATGATCGCTCGGCGCTACGCGGATCAGGGTGTGCGCTTCTACGGATTGCTCTACAATGACCAACCGAGCAACGGCATCAAATGGATCGCCCAAATGGGCGGCCAGGCGTACCCGGCGCTCGAGGATCCGAGTGCGCGTACGGCCATCGACTACGGGCTTTATGGCGTGCCGGAGACGTTCGTCGTGGATCAGCGGGGTATCGTCGCGCACAAGTATCTCGGTCCCGTGCGGCCGGGCGAACTGAGTCAACTGCTCGACTCGCTGCTGTTGGCTGGTGCGCGGCCGACTTCACCCACGACTGACGCGCCGGTCACGCGTGCGCTCCCATCACCGGACTCCGCACGATGAGCATGGCGCGGTATCGGCGGCTCACGGCTGCCGCAATCGTGTGCGTCTCCGCGGTCGTGAGCGCGCCGCAACGCGTTGCGGCGCAGGTGGCGGTGCCGACGGCCACCGGGGCGGCCCCAGAGCCGGGCGTCGACCCGGCATTCGACGATCGGGCAAAGGCGATCTCGTCGCGCCTGCGGTGTCCGGTGTGTCAAGGTGAATCCATTCAAGATTCACCGGCTGAACTGGCCACGCAGATGAAGTCGTTGGTGCGTGAGCAACTCGCCAGCGGAAAAAGCGAGACGCAAGTTTTCGACTATTTCATTGGCAAGTACGGTCAGTGGATTCTGCTCGAGCCGCGCGCTGAGGGAATCAATCTGCTCGTGTACGGCTTGCCGATTCTGTTCATCGTGGGTGGCGGGGCACTGCTCTGGGGAGCCGTCGCGCGCTGGACGCGCCCCGTTGCGGCGACCGGTAACGAATCACGTCCCTCGCTGGACGATTAGCGCGGCGCTCTGACCGTCGGATGATCGAGGGGTAGCACGCCGGCCGCCTCGCCACCTTTATGGTTCTTGACCGACGCGGTATCCAGTAGCTCGCCTCCGCCGTTGCGCGCAGCGACCGCCTTCATCGCGCTATCGGCAAGCACGGCGTTCTTTGTAGCCTGCGCAACC
>JBBQAK010000239.1:0-6216 GCA_038316215.1 Gemmatimonadales bacterium
CCGCGTTCGCAAAGAATCACGTTCGGGTTGCCTTCCGACAGCACGTACTCGGCGCTGAGCAGCAGATCGTTGATCGTGGCCGCCATGCCGCGCTTCAGTAGCACCGGCTTGCCAAGCTTGCCCACGTGACGCAGCAGCGAATAGTTCTGCATGTTGCGCGCGCCGATCTGAATGCAGTCCGCGTACTCCGCCACCATGTCGGCGCCGCGCTCGTCCATCGCTTCCGTCACGATCGCGAGCCCCGTTTCGTTGCGCGCGAGGGCGAGCAGCTTGAGTCCCTCGAGGCCGAGTCCCTGGAACGCATACGGCGATGAGCGCGGCTTGAAGGCGCCGCCGCGAAGGGCATGTGCGCCGGCGTTCCGCACGGCGTGCGCCGACGCGAGTATCTGCGCTTCGCTTTCCACCGAACACGGACCCGCGAACACCACGACCTCGCGGCCGCCTACGCGCACGCCCGGCGCGATCTCGACGATCGTGTTTTCATTTTTCCATTCGCGCGCGGCCTGACGATACGGCTTCTGCACGATGAGGACGTTCGCAACGCCGGGGAGCCCCTCGATGTACGACCAATCCACCTGTGCATCGTCGCCCAGGAGTCCGATGGCCGTGCGCACGGCGCCCGGCATCGGGAGGGGCTTGAAGCCCTGTCGCACGATCTCGTCGCAGACCTTCTCGATGTCGGCGGCGCTCGCGTTGGGCTGCATTACGACCAGCATGTCACGTCCTCAGAATTCGATGGACCAGCCGTCGGTCGCCAAGACCGTCGGGCCGGTGTAGTACTCCGCCACTTCGCCGAGAATGTCTACGGCTTCCACCGGCGGATAGAAATGCGTTAGCACGAGTCGATGAGCGGCCGCCTGCGCGGCGAGCTGTCCGGCCTGCCGCGGTGTGAGGTGCTCGCGAAGGGCCATCGGCTCAGGCAGTGAACACTCGGCCAACAGCAGGTCGCAGCCAGCCGACCACGCCCCGAGCGCCTCGCTCACGCCGGTATCGCCGGTGTATACGAGACGACGCTCCCCGTCACTCACGGAATATGCTACGCTCTCAGCCGTATGTGGTACCGGCTGCGTGGTCAGGGTGACGTGTTCGCCCACGCGCACGATCTCGTCGGGGGCGAGTTCCCTGACGGTGCAGGGAAACCCTGGGGCCAGCATCCAGGCGCCGAACACGCCCGCCATGCGCTCGATCAGGGCACCGGTACCCGGCGGCCCATACAGCGTAACCGGTGCGCTCCGTGGGGGCAGCTGGCCCCAGCGCCAGCCCATGAACAACAGGGGTAGGTCGGCGATGTGGTCGGCGTGGAAGTGCGTGATCGCGACGTGCGTGATCGCAGCCCAGTCGATACCGAGCGATGCCATGCGGTGCACGGCACCGCTGCCGCAATCGAGCAGCAGGCGGACGGCTCCCGGACCGTGGCCGGATTCCACCAGATGCGCAGCGCTCACCCGCGTGGCGTGCGGTGCCGCAGTACCGGTACCGATGGTGGTGAGCTTCACGAGCCGCGTGTCGTCACGTCCATCGTCAGCGCCCCTTGAACAGGATGCGTCGGAACGTCGGTGCGCCAGTCCCGCTGCGGAAGCGCGCCACGTACACACCCGGTGCGACCGTGCGACCATCGCTGGCCGTGCCGTCCCACACAAAGCGGTTGTCGCAGTTGCTACCGGCGCCCGGCGCGCCACGACCGTATCGGCCCGCCGCAAACTGCGTCACGCCATCGAGGGCGGGCACAATCGTGCGGACCACATTGCCGCGAAGGTCGAGCAGATCGAGCGATACCGTGCCACCGGGCTCCCCAATGTCGAACCAGAAACAGGTGCTGAATGCCGTGGCCGACGGAAACGGATTCGGGAAGTTCTGATACAGAATCGTGGTGGTCGGCAACGCCGGATCGACAATTGAAAACGACCCCGGAATGGCCACGCGCACGAAGTCGCCGCGGGGGAGGGTGGCGCGCACGTTCCACCGATACGGCGTGTTCGCCTGGAGGTCGGTCGGCGCGCGAAACGTGGTGTCACGCAGGCCGGCGACACCGAGTTCGGGACGCCCATTACTGACCAATGTGACTTCGAGCGTGTACGTCCATGCACCGGCGGCGGGCGTAATGTGCGCGCTCTTCCACACGAACAACGGACGACGCACGTCGAAGATGTCGCCCGAGGGAGAGTTCGGTGCGATCAGGGTGAGCCACGCCGGCACCGTGCGTGGACCGGTGACCGGCGACTCGACCACGGCGCCCGAGACGCCCTGCACACTGGCGCGCCAATATACGGTCGCCTCGCTGGGCAGCGCGCGCGTGATCTGCACGGCGATGGTCGTGTCCGAGGTCGTGAACGACGAGTCGACGGCGAGCGATCCCACCGCGAAATCGACCGTCGTTGCGATTTGCACGCGCACGCGCAGTGGGCGCAGCGTCGCGAAGCCGAGCGCGCGCACCACGAGGGTCGGCGTCAGCGACGGCAACGCCCCAGCGGTCGGACCGTCCACCACCACCGTCTGCCCCGACAGGAGTCGGGGCAGGGTCATGAGTGCGCCGCCGCAGAACAGCACGGCGGCGCTCACCCAACGCCGCCGCGCGCGTGACATCACGCCGGCGACGGTTCGGTCGCAGAATCGTCAGCAGAATCGTCGGCAGTGGTCTCATCCCCGTCGATCTCGCCGGCGATGGCATCATCCGGCACGACGGTCTCGTCGACCTGTTGACCACCGCGGAGTCGCACGCTCACGATCGACGACACGCCGGGTTCTTGCATCGTGACACCGTACACCGCATCGGCGGCTTCGGACGTCGTGCGCGGGTTGTGCGTGATCACGATGAACTGTGTCCGCGACTTGAAGTCGTTCAGCATCTTCACGAAACGACCGATGTTCTGGTCGTCGAGCGGCGCGTCCACTTCGTCCATGAGGCAGAAGGGGCTCGGTTTGGTGAGGAAGATACCGAACAGCAGCGACAGCGCCACGAGCGCGCGTTCACCGCTTGAGAGCAAGTGGATGCGCTGTGTCTTCTTCCCGCGCGGCGACGCGTGCACTTCGATGTCACAATCGAGCGGCGAGTCGGGATTCTCGAGTCGCAGGTCGCACTCGCCACCACCGAACATGCGCAGGAAGATCTGACGGAAGTTTTCGCGAACCTGCGAGAACGTGGCGAGGAACAGCTCGCGCGCCGTGCTGTCAATTTCGCGGATCGCTTGATGCAACGATTGCTTGGCGGCTACGAGGTCGTTGCGCTGTCCGGTCAGGAATTCAAGGCGACGCTGCTCTTCCTCGTGTTCTTCGATGGCCAGCGGATTCACTGGCCCAAGCTCGTCGAGTGACTCGCGCAGCTGCTTGGCTTCGGTGCGCAGCGCATCGGTTTCGAGGTCGAGCTCTTCGAATCCGGACAGTAGATCCTCGAGCGTACGACGCCACTCGGTTTCCAAACGCTGACGGATCGCCTCACGGCGCCCCGAGAGCTCGGTGTGGCGCAGCTGCGCACCGTGCAGCTGCTCGCCCAAGGCTGACGCACGACGACGCGCCTCATCGAGCATGCGTTCGGCGATATCGAGTGCTCCGGTGGCGGCGGCCACCGCGCGCTCGGCGTCGGCCAGTCGCGCGTCGGCGTCGGCGAGTGATTTCTGTTCGGTCTCCAGCTCCGAGCGCCAGCCGTCGAGCTGCTGCGCTAGATTCTGATCGGCTTCCGAGAGGTTGGTGAGCTCACGCGCTAGCGACTCGAGACGAGCGGCCGCCGTGGAGTCCTCTTCGTTCAGTCGCTTCTCGCGGTCGATCGCAACCGAGAGACGTGCCTGCGCCTGGGCCTGCGCCACCTGCCACGTCGCCCGCGCTTCACGCGCCTGCTCCTGATCGCGTTCCGCCACCGACATCGCTTCACGGGCGTCGGTGATATCGGCATCGGCTTCGCCGGCGCGCGCATGCAGCGCTTCGGCCTGCTGCGCCAGCTGCTTCGTGCGCGAGTCGAGCTCTTCGAGACGCGAGATCAGCCGCTCGGCCAACGCGCTCGACTGTTGCAGTTCACGTTCGGCGCGTTCACGACGGCGCTCGACTTCCTGTTGCACATCGGCCGCGCGACGCGATTCCTGCTGCGCGCGGTTTGACAGTTCCATCGCGACCTGCTGCGCACGTTCGGCCTCTCCAAGCGCCAAGCGCGCCGCCTCGGCGGCCATCAGGCACTCGTCGCGCCGCGCATCGGCCGCGGCGAGATCCGACTCGAGTCGCGTGATTTCGGCGCGGCGCTGCAGTGGGCCGGGACCGGTGGCGGTGCCGGGTAGGAAGACGGCACCACGCTCATCGATGAACGCCTCACCGCTGTCGATCGCGCGCACCTTGCCCAGCAATGCGCGCACCCAGCGCGAGGCGGCGCCTGACGACTGCACACTCCCCGCGAGGGCATCGGCGTCGGCACCGAGATCGGTGACAACATCGAGCGGCAACAGCAGCAGTGGACCGGGCTGCGTATCGGCATGCCAGCGCCGCACGGCGGCCGCGGCATTGGCATCACGCACGACGATCGCGTGCATGGTGGCGCCGAGGTAGCGCTCCACGAGCTTCGCTGCCTCGCCGTCGGCGGTGAGGAAGTCGGTGAGCGGGCCGAGCACGGCCCCCTCTCCGAAGCGTTCGCGCTCCTTCAGGAGCTTGGCGGAAGACGGGGCGAGGCCTACACGCTCACGCTCGAGCGCCGCCAACGCGCTCAAGCGGCCTTCGAGCGCCGTGCGCGACTGCACCGCACTGGCCAGTGCACTGCGTGACTCGGCGTCGGCGGTCCGCGCCGTGGCGGCGGCCAGGCGCGCGCCTTCGAGCGCATGCAGCGCGTCCTGCGCATTCGCTTGCGTGATCTGTACCTGCTCGCGCGCGGCGATCAGTTCACGCTCGGTGACGTCGAGCGCATCGGCCAGCTGCTGACGCTCAATGTCGAGCGCTTCGCGACGCTGTTGCGTTTCGAGATGTTCGCGGGCCGCGCCGTCGCGATCGAGTTCGATTCGACGCGCCTGATCGCGATGCTCGCGCACCTGCCGCTCGAGCTGCTCAAGCACGGCGCGCGACTGTTGCACCGCTTCGCGCGTGGTCTGCTCGGCGGCGAGACGCTCCTGCAGCGCTTCACCGGCATCGGTCAGCTCCGTTTCGAGCGTGGTGCGATCGCCGACCGCGCGTTCACGGTCTTCCCGCAGGCGACGACCGAACGCTTCATTCTCCTTCCGCTCTTCCTCGGCGCGCTGTTTGCGCATGGTCGTGCTACGCTGACGCTCCTCGCTGACCGCGAGCTCGCGCTCGAGCTTCTGCGTCCTGTCACGCTGCTCGGTGGAGAGGCGCGCCAATTCAAGTCGGCTGGCCTCGGCCGCGGAACGCGCACCATGCGCCTGTTCACGCAGCAGCTCCGCCTGCGCGATCGCTTCTTCACCGCCAGGGACGTCCTGCTGAAGCGCTTCCAGGCGGCCATCGAGTGCGGACAGCTCCTCGCGCCACGCCGCCATCTCACGGGTAGCCAGCGAGATCTCGACTTGGAACCGACGCGACATCAATTCGGCATGTCGTTCGGCGCGACGACGCTGCCGAGCCAGCGAACGCACCTGGCTCTGCACTTCGTTGATCAAATCGTCGAGGCGCGCCAGGTCGACGGTCGTCTCGTCGAGGCGGCGCTCGGCGCTGCGACGGCGGTCACGATACAGTCCGACACCGGCGGCTTCCTCGAACAGTTCACGCCGTTCGTCGGGGCGGTCGGAGAGCAGGGCATCGATCATTCTGCTCTCGATGACCACGCCGGAATCAGCGCCGAGGCCCGTGCCACGCACCAAGTCCTGAATGTCGCGCAATCGGCACGGTGCGCGGTTCAGGAGATACTCGCTCTCACCCGAGCGCAGCAGGCGACGCGTGATCACCACTTCCTTGAACGGCACCGGTAGCTCGCCTTCTGTATTATCGAAGTGCAGCGAGACTTCGGCCATGTTCACGGCCTTGCGTGCCGACGACCCGTGGAAGATCACGTCTTCCATTTTCGCACCGCGCATCGCGCGCGCGCGCTGCTCACCCAGCACCCAGCGTACGGCGTCGGATACATTCGACTTGCCGCTGCCATTGGGGCCGACGATGGCCGTCACACCTTTTTCGAACACAAACTCCAAGTGATCGGCAAAGGCTTTGAAGCCATGGACTTCGAGCTTCGTCAAACGCACTAGAACGCTCTCCCAGTTCGATAAACCAGCACAGGCGCGACGCGCAGGGCGCGCA
>JBBQAK010000161.1:0-8241 GCA_038316215.1 Gemmatimonadales bacterium
GATTCCCTCCTGCGTCACGTCACCATTCCGATTGTGACCGTGCGCCCCGACCTGTCGCACGGGAATGCCGCGCCGAACGTAGCTGCCGACTGGTCGCTGAAACAGCTGCTCGTCACGCTCGACGGGTCGACAACCGCCGAGCAAATTCTGGAGCCACTGCACACCTTGTTTCCCGCGGGTGTAGAGTATCGCGTGTTGCGCGTCGTGTCGCCGCAAAATCCGATGCTGCGCGCGATTACGCCGACGAGTGAGCATGATCGTGATCTCGCGGAGCAGCGCTTGCGTGCGACCGCGTATCTCGAGGGCATTACCTCGCGATTGCAGGCGCAGGGCATCCGTGCGACCCACCGCGTCATGACCGACAGCGTCCCGGCGCAGGCCATCGCCGACTGCGCGCATGAGCCCGATATCGATCTGGTTGCCATCGCGACGCATGGGCGCGGCGTGATCGGTCGACTCATGCTTGGCAGCGTGGCCGACAAGGTGCTGCGCGCCGCCGACAAGCCGGTGCTGCTGTACCGCGTCACGGAGCCCGACGATCTCACGCAACCAACACCGTAGCCTGCAGGCCCCTCAGGATACGGGATGAACGCACCTCGGCCGTCCGACTCGACCTCGTGGCACACCACGTCGATCGAGCAGGCGCTGGCCACCCTCGAGAGTTCCACCGCCGGCGGGCTCTCGGCCGACGTCGTACAGGCGCGTACCATCGAGTTCGGTGAGAACGTGTTGGAGCATGCGCGTCGCCGTGGTGTGTTCCGCATGGTGCTCGCGCAGTTCGGGAACACGATGGTGGTCGTGTTGCTCGTGGCCGCACTCATTTCTGGCGTCGTTGGCGAACCCAAGGACATGCTCGCGATTATCGCGATCGTGATCCTCAATGCGGTGCTTGGATTCGCGCAAGAGTATCGGGCCGACCGCGCCATGGCCGCACTCAGCGCGCTCGCCCAGCCGCTCACGCAGGTGCGCCGCGATGGCGCCGAACGCTCCGTGCCGTCGACGACCCTGGTACCGGGTGACATCGTCCTGCTCAGTGCAGGCAACATCGTGCCGGCCGATTTGCGTTTGCTCGACGCCGCACACCTGAGTATCGAGGAAGCTGCGCTCACCGGCGAGTCGGTACCCAGCCGCAAGGATCCAGAAGACTGTCCGGCCGATGCCAGCGCCGTCGGCGATCAAACTTGTATGGGATTCAAGGGCACCACGGTGTCCACCGGCCGTGGTACCGGCATCGTGGTGGCCACCGGCATGCACACCGAACTCGGTCGCATTGCGGGGATGCTGCGCGACGAACCGGAGTCGCCGTCGCCGCTACAAGCGCGCTTGTCGATGCTCGGCCGCAAACTCGCGATTGGTGTCGTGGCGCTCTGCGCCATCATCTTCGCCGCCGGTCTCCTCCGCGGTGAACCGGTGCTGCTGATGTTCATGACGGCACTCAGTCTGGCCGTGGCGGCGATCCCGGAGGCCCTCCCGGCGGTCGTCGCTGTGTCACTCGCCCTCGGTGCTCGACGCATGGTGAAGCAGCACGCGCTGATTCGTCGCCTCCACGCCGTGGAAACGCTCGGCTCAGTGACGTATATCTGCACCGACAAGACCGGCACGCTCACCGAGAACCGCATGCAGGTGGATGCCGTCCGGCTCGGCGACGGTACCGCATCGCGTATATCGCTTGCGGCAGCCCCTGCCCTGCTCTCCGTGGCCGACGTCATGACATTGTGTACCGATGTCACGATCGGCGCCGAGGGCATGCTGGTCGGCGACCCGACGGAAACCGCGTTGGTGCGCGCCGGCGCGGAGGCCGGTATCAACAAGCCGTCACTCGATGCGTTGTGGCCGCGCATCGGCGAGGCACCGTTCACGTCGGCGCGCGCCCGCATGACCACGATACACAAAGGCAGCGCGGGCCCCGGCCGAATCATGGTGTGTACGAAAGGGGCGCCGGAGCGAGTGGTACCGGCCTGTCACACGATGCAGCGCGCAGGCGCCGTCATACCCATCGACAGTGCACGCGTGCTCCGTGAAGCTGACGCTATGGCAGCAGCGGGCCTGCGCGTGCTGGCGATTGCGACGCGCACACTCGCGGCACCGCCGGCGTCTGCCGACCAGGCCGAGCGGGACCTCACGCTGCTCGCACTGGTCGGGCTCATTGATCCACCGCGTGCCGAGGCGCAAGCCGCGGTCGCCACGTGTCAGGCAGCGGGCATCCACGTGGTGATGATCACGGGCGATCATCCTGCGACGGCGCTTGCGATCGCGGTGCGACTCGGGATTGCGGACGTGAAGGATGTCGTGCTCACCGGGCACGACATTCCCGCACTCTCCGACGCCGATCTCGCGCAACGGGTGACGCACGTGCGCGTGTTCGCCCGCGTGGCCCCCGAAGACAAACTGCGCATCGTGAAGGCGCTGCAGTCGCGTGGTGAATATGTCGCGATGACGGGCGACGGCGTGAATGATGCGCCCGCGCTCAAGCGCGCGAATATCGGCATTGCCATGGGACGCGGTGGCACCGACGTGGCGCGCGAAGCCGCGCACATGGTACTGCTCGACGACAACTTCGCCACCATTGTGAAAGCGGTGCACGAAGGTCGTCGCATTTACGACAACATTCGCCGCTTCGTACGCTTTGTGCTGTCCACGAACGCGGGAGAGATCTGGACGCTGTTTCTCGCGCCGTTTCTGGGACTGCCGCTGCCGTTGCTACCGATTCACATCCTCTGGATGAACCTCGTCACCGATGGCCTGCCCGGTATCACGCTGGCCGCCGAACCCGCCGAGCCGGATAGCATGCAACGGCCACCGCGCTCACCGCAGGAAAGTCTGCTGGCCGGTGGCTTGTGGCAACACGCGCTGCGGGTCGGACTGCTTATGGCTGCCTTGGCGTTGGGCACGCAGGCACTCACGATTCGCGGCGGCAACAGCCACTGGCAGACGATGACGTTCACCGTGCTCACACTCTCCCAGCTCGCCCATCTGATTGCGATTCGTTCCGAGCGCATCTCGATCTGGACACTTGGCGTGCGCGGCAATCCGGCGCTCTTTTTTGCCGTCGTGGCGGCGATCGGCCTGCAGATGGCCACGCTGTACGTGCCGGCGATGACACGCATCTTCCACACGGTGCCGCTGTCATGGCGCGAGCTCGCCGTCTGCTTCGCGGTGTCGTCGGTGGTGCTCTTTGCGGTGGAGGGCGAGAAATGGCTGCTTCGGCGTCGCCGTCACCCCTCCAGCGGCTTCCCCTCGTGATCCGAGATCAGCACCCATACCGTACGCGTCCGACGCGAATACAACAAACGCACCGTCACATCACGCGGGTTCTGCTTGAACGCAAAATGAAATCGGAAACTCGTGTCCAGTGATTCACGGATCACCCCTTCTTTGAAGCGCCCGTAAAACTCCTGCACCCTCGTGCACGGCGCGATCTCGGTGAAGAACTGCTTCCCGATTGCGTCTTCCTTGCGCAACGATGCCAGCTTCGACTCCACGGCATTGTAGTTCAGGATCCGCCCGGTCGCGTCCAGCTGAATCATGCCGTACGGGAGGACGTCCAACTCCTCGTTGGACATCGTATCGGCATTCTCGAGCACGTTGTTCACGGTGTGCTCGGGACGCTGGGAGGGGCGGCTGGATTGCGACATGTTGTTGGCAAACGGCGTTACCACAGCGGAAGTGCCCGCCAAATGCCCCTCGCCGGATTCATTATCTTCGGTGTATATTCGGTATCCCATGCCGAACCAGTATGTCGAACTCCACTGCCACTCGGCACTCTCCCTCCTCGACGGGGCCTCGCTCCCCGAGTCGCTGGCCGAGCGCGCCGCCGAGCTGGGATACCCCGCCCTCGCCATCACCGACCATGATGAAATGGGTGGCGTGGTCCGGTTCGGGACGGCCTGCGCCACACTCGGCATCGGCGGCATCCTGGGCGTCGAGCTCACGGTGCGCATGCCCGATATCGGCAACCCGGGCGCTGAACGACGCACCCACATGGTGCTCCTCGCCGAAACGCGTGAAGGCTATCGCAACATCGCCTCGCTCGTCACGCGGGCCCGCATGGACAGCGAGCGCGGCACGCCCAGTGTGCCGTGGGCACTCGTCACGCGCCACGTGGACGGCGTCATGGCGCTCACCGGGTGTCCGCGCGGCTGGGTCCCGCAATTGCTGGCGGAAGGACGTGCCGACGACGCTTACACTGCCGCCGGTGAGTTGCGTGAGGTGTTCGGCGAGCATCTCGCCGTGGAATGCTGGGACCATCGACTCCCCGAAGAACGCGCGCTCGTGAAGCTGCTGCGCCCACTCGCCGCCAGGCTTGGCGTGCCGTGGGTGGTCACCAATAACGTGCACTACGCCACCCCCGAACAGCGCATCGTGCACGATGTGCTCACCACGCTGCGTCACGAACGCACACTCGACACCATGGGCACGCGCCTGCGCCCCAACGCCGAGTGGGCGCTCAAGAAGCCATCGCTCATTTATCAGCGGTGGCGCGGCGCGGAAGAAGGCGTGAGGGCCACACTCGCTATCGCCGAGCGCTGCACCTTCCGGCTCGAACAGCTCAAGCCATCCATGCCGGCATTTCCGCTGCCGCCCGGCATCAGTGCGCAGGAGTATCTCACGCGTCTCGTGGAACAGGGCGCCTACGAACGCTGGAACAGCTCGCGTACCCCCAAGCACGACACACAACTCGCCCACGAACTGGCCATGATCGGCAAGCTCGATCTCGCCGGGTTCTTTCTCACCGTGTGGGACATCGTGCGCTTCGCACGACGCGAAGGGATTCTCTGCCAAGGTCGTGGCTCCGCCGCCAACTCCGCCGTCTGCTACTGCCTCGGCATCACGGCCGTCGACCCCATTCGCATGGAACTGCTGTTCGAGCGGTTCCTGAGTGAAGGACGCAAGGAACCGCCCGACATCGACATCGACTTTGCGCACCGCGATCGTGAGCGTGTGCTGCAGTATGTGTACAACCGCTACGGCCGCGAACACGCCGCCATGGTGTGCGAACAGATCACTTGGCGCGGACGCAGCGCCGTGCGCGATGCCGCCCGCGTGCTCGGCTTCTCCGTGCAACAGGGCGATATGTTGGCGTCGCTCAGTGATCGGTTCAGCGCGCGTAGCACCGCCGACGCGTTACGGGTCGACCGCGAGCCACCGGCCAGTACACCGGCCGGGGAACCCGCCACCGATGCTGACCGCCTCGGCCAGCAGATGATCGGCGGCACCGAGGCCACGACCAAGGCGCGCGTGGTGCGTGAGGCGTCGCGCAAAGTGGCGTCGACACAGCGTGCACCCAAAGGTCCTACTGAGCGCGACGGCACGTGGGCGCAGGTCATTGATATGCAGGCCGAGCGAAAAATCGCGGCCGATGCGCGTGCGCACCTTGGGCCACTGGCCAAGAGTAGTGGTACGCACGACTCCGACACGCACGACGAACGTCGCAACCGCACCACGGCCACGCGTGACAGCGCCAGCGGTCGGGAGGTACTCGCCCGTGCCGGTCTCGATCCCGACGACGAACGCGTGCGCCGATTAGCGGATGTGGTCGATGGCCTGCACCAGCTGCCGCGTCATCGATCCATTCACGTGGGCGGATTTATCCTTACCGAAGAACCGCTCGGCTCCATTGTACCCATCGAGCCCGCCTCCATGCCCGGGCGCACGGTAATTCAGTGGGAGAAGGACGATCTCGACCCCGTGGGCTTGGTGAAAATCGATCTCCTGGGGCTCGGCATGCTCACCGTGGTGCAGGATTGCCTGCTGTATATCCGGCACACGCGCGGCACCACGATCGATCTCGGGCAACTCGACATGACCGATCAGGCCGTGTACGACGTGATGTGCCGCGCCGATACCGTGGGTCTCTTTCAGATCGAGAGTCGCGCGCAGATGAACACGTTGCCGCGACTCAAGCCGCGCTGCTTTTATGATCTCGTGGTCGAAGTCGCGCTGATCAGACCGGGCCCCATTCAGGGCGAGATGGTGCATCCGTATCTGCGACGGCGCGCTGGGCTCGAGCCGGTCACCTATCCGCATCCCATGCTCGAGAAAGTGCTCAAGCGTACGCTCGGCGTGCCGCTCTTTCAGGAGCAGGGTATGCAGGTGGCGATCACCGCCGCCGGGTTCACGCCCGCGCAAGCCGATCAACTACGCCGGGCCATGGGACATAAGCGCTCACGCGAACGCATGGCGCAGATCTGCGAAGAGCTGATCGTCGGGATGACGAAGAACGGCATTCCCGAAGAGACCGGTCGTCGCATTTATAATCAGATCAACGCGTTCGCCGACTATGGCTTTCCCGAAAGTCATGCCGCCA
This sequence comes from Gemmatimonadales bacterium, assembly GCA_038316215.1. GTDB lineage: Bacteria > Gemmatimonadota > Gemmatimonadetes > Gemmatimonadales > Gemmatimonadaceae > Gemmatimonas. Next base: position 6,308 of record JBBQAK010000161.1, read on the forward strand.
GTTTCGCGTTGATCGTGTATGCCACGGCCTGGCTCCGGCACTACTACGCGCCGGAGTACACCGCCGCCATTCTCAACGCACAGCCCATGGGCTTTTACGCACCGGGCACGCTCATCGAAGACGCCAAGCGACATGGGGTCGAAGTGCACCCCGTCGATCTCACTCGCAGCACGTGGGATCATGCACTGGAGATGGCCGATGGACGCGTGCTCGTGCCCAGCGACGGCGTGGTGCGCTGGGGGCGCGACATCGGCGCGCAAACGATGCGCGATGTGGTCGCCGTCCGACTTGGTGTGCGACTTGTGCGCGGACTGGGCGCCAAGGCGCGACGCGCGCTGGAGGCAGCACTGGCACAGGGACCGTTCACCAGTGTCGACAACGCCGTACGTCGCGTGTCACTCGATAAAACCTCGTGGCGTCGACTCGCCGAAGCCGGTGCGTTCGACAGCATGTTCGCGCACGAGCCGACCGAACGGCGGCGGCGGGTGGCGCTGTGGGAAGTGATGGCGGCCATCCGTGGCCCCGAGCTGCCGCTGGCGCCGTTTCACGCGCAGCCCGTGCCCGCCCAGCTGCCGGCCTATACCCCCGTCGAGCTCACCGAGGCCGACTATCGCATGACCGGGCTGTCGTTGGCCGGACATCCCATGAAGCATGTGCGTCCCATCCTCGCCCCCAACGGGGTGCTGTCCGCCCGGGAAGCGCACGAGCTGGGTAAGGACGGACAGCGCGTGGCCGTGGCCGGACTGGTGATCTGCCGGCAGCGCCCGGGTACGGCCAAAGGGTTCGTGTTTCTCACCCTCGAAGATGAAACGGGGATGATCAACATCGTGATCACTCCCGATCGCTTCGAAGAACACGCGCAGCTCCTCTCCACCTCACCGATGCTGCTCATTCGCGGCACGCTACAGATTGAGCAGCAGGTGGTGAACGTGCGCGCCAAACAGTTCAAAGCGCTGGAGCTGGGTGGTGGCGAGCAGCACGTGAAGGGGCATAACTACCGGTAGCGATCGCGCGTCGCGACTACCGCCGCACCTGCTCGAAGTACAGCAGGCCACCCGACGTCGTACCGACCACGATATCGAGATCCCCATCGCCGTCGAGGTCCGCTACGGCCACGCTGGAGTACGGCCCACTCGCCAGCGTAAACGACGAATCCCGCTCGAAGCGCACGCCCGTGCTGTCCGACACATTGCGCCAGAGCTGCACACCGCCGTCTTCACTGCCAAGCAGCAAATCCGGCTTGCCGTCGCCCGTGATATCGGCGAAGGCCGGTGTACTGCGACGTCCCACATCGATGTTCTGAAAGACATCGCTCACCAGTTCGAAACGGGGCACCGTCCGTGAGCCAACATTACGATAAAAGTTGAGCTGACCGGACGCCTCGCCCACGAACAGGTCGAGATCCCCGTCACCATCGACATCGGAGAACGCCGGCGCGCTGTTGCTGCCCCGCGTAAGCACGATCAGGGCGCTGTCCACCAGCGTAAAGGCCGGCACCGCACGTGAACCCGTGTTGCGCCAGAACTGCACCTTGTCGCGCCACGTGCCGAGCAGCAGATCGGGCAGGCCATCCCCATCGAGGTCCGCCACCGTCGGTGCGTAGTGGAACTCGCGCTGCATGGGCAACATCCCGCGATGTACGAAGGCCGGCGCGCGAGCGCTCCCCGTATTCTCGAACCAGGCGACGGTCCCCGACGTGTCACTCACGGTGTCGATCCGATTGCCCACAAGCAGATCCGAATCACCGTCACCATCGAGATCAGCGAACGTGGGCATGGCATCGCTGCCCACATCGATCGTGCGAATCAGGCGCCGCGTGGTCAGGGCAAAGTCACCAGCCGCGCGCTGCGACACGAGCAGCAGATTCTCGATGCTGGTGGTACGAGGGGTGTACGCACCGCCGATCACCCCGACCAGCAGATCGGCAAACCCAT
>JBBQAK010000148.1:0-8744 GCA_038316215.1 Gemmatimonadales bacterium
GAGGTGTATGTCCAGCGCTTTCCCGCGGGCGGTGAGCGGATCGTGGTGTCCCGCGGTAGCGCCACGCCGGCCCGCTGGTCGCGCGACGGCCGCTCGCTCTACTACTGGGATCAGCGGGGGCGTCTGATGATCGCCTCGATCACGGCGAGCCCCGCGCTGACCCTGACCGGAACGCGCGAGCTGCAAGTCGAGGCAATACCGAGTCAGTCGCGCTCCGATCTGCAATTCGATGTGGCTGCCGATGGACGCATTATTCTGGCCGAAGACATCCCCGGTCTGCTAGATCTGGTCCTCGTGCGGAACTGGCCGACGGCGCTGCGCCAGCGAAGACTTGGCGAGAAAGTGCTCCCATGACCGCCATCTCCGTTCTGGAGCGGTTTGTGGTGGAGATCAACACCACCGCCGCGCTGCAGCATCCGTACATTTTGCCGCTGTTCGACAGCGGTGAGTCGCGGATGCGCTCGACGACGCGCATCGGAAGCGCATGATTCGGCGCCACGACGATCGGGGCGCCATCACGTTAGATTTTGCGACATGTTGACCGACACCGCTCTCGCAGCAGAAGCACTTGTACTACGCGCGATCCAGCGGCAATCACCGGCGCAACGCGTCGAGGCCGCGATCGCGCTCAGCGAATCCGTGCGCGCGATCAGCCTTGCGACCTTGCGGGCGCGTTTTCCGGAGCGTTCGACGCTGGAACTGGTCGCCCTCATATCCGGTGAGCCCATGGTCGCATCTGTCCGCTGCGGACCGCGTACCAACGCGTGACGACGAACGCCTGACGAGAAACGCATGACGCTTGATGCACTCCTTCGCGTGTTGGCGCAGTCGTTGAGCGCGTCGGGAACGCCGTACATGATTACGGGCTCGGTCGCGGCTGCGTACCACGGTGCTGCTCGTGCGACCATGGACGTGGACGCGGTGATCGATCCGACGCCAACACAATTGACGGCACTCGTGCGCGCGCTCAGACCTGCGGTACCGGCGTCTCAAGGGTGATACCGCCTCGCGACCGTTTGTCGCAACGCCGGCGGGAGAAGCAACACCGCGTTTCTCACCAGACGGTCGCTGGGTGGTGTACGCCTCCGACGAGGCGGGCGCGGGGCTCGATGTGTACGTGCGCGCGTTTCCCGACGGTGCAGTGGCGTACCGTATCTCAGAGTCGGGAGGGCAACAGCCGGTGTGGGCACGCGATGGTGAATCGGTGTACTATGTGCCGCGCGACACGGTCATTCGCGGCGGCTTTGACCTTCCGCCGTTCAGAGGCCATGCCGACTACGATGTGATGTCCGATGGTCGCCTCGTGCTGATGCGTCCAACGGAAAGCGCGCAGCGCCTGGTGGTGACGTTCGGGTGGTTGGCGGCCCTGCGGGCGGAGTGGGCGAAGTCGGCGCGACCGTAGGCACGAGGGGTAGGTTCGTTGACGCAGAGTCATACAAACCGCATGGTTGGCGATATGAAGACCAGCGGAGCATCGACAACATCGTCGTGGCGCTTGGCGATCAGCTCGCGCACGAGCAGGAGCAGCATGGGTGGACACGGACGCGCGGACGGCTCGGTGTCAGTGTCAGTGTCGGTGTTGGTCCTGGACGAGACACTACGCGGAGACGAACTCCTATCCGGGGTCCAGTTGGCGCTGCCGGAAATGTTCGCGTCCGGCTCAGCGGTCTCCCAGCGCTCGCGACCGCCCCAGTTGATCTGGGTCCCCAGACCAGTGCACGTTTGGTCGAGCCGTGTTGTGTTTCGCCGCTACGGCCCCTATCCTCGCCAGTGTCAACGACCGCATGGCGCGTAATGGACCGACATGGAACACCTACCGGTTTGACCGATGCCCCCAGCTAGTCAGACCGAGCGACTCTTCCACGGCTTTCTCGAAGCCGCCCCGGACGCGGTGGTCATCATCGACAGCGGCGGACTGGTCGTCCATGTCAACGGCCTCACCGAGGCCCTGTTCGGCTACGAACGAGAGGAGCTCATTGGCCGCTCGCTCGAAGTGCTCATGCCGGAGCGATTCCGCGGACTGCACATGGCGCATCGCGGAGCGTACGCTGCCGAGCCCAGCCCGCGGCCCATGGGCCGTGGCCTCGACCTGTTCGGCCTCACGAAGGACGGCCGCGAGTTCCCGGTCGACATTGCGATCAGTCCCCTACCGCCCGAGCGAGGGGTTCTCTACGCCAGCGCTATCCGCGATATGACCGACCACCGACGGTTGGAGGCGGAGCTACGCGAGCGGTCGCGAGAGTTGGAAGAGGCCGACCAGCAAAAAGATGACTTCCTGTCTGCGGTCGTGCACGAGCTACGTAGTCCTTTGAGTGCTCTGGCGTATGCGACCGCACTTCTGCGCTCCCCGCAGGTTGATGCGGATGCCTGTCAGCGCGCCTCGGGCGTCATCGAACGACAAATCGCGCACATGGCCCGTTTGGTCGACGACCTGTTCGACCTGTCGCGCGTGGGTCGCGGCACGCTCACGCTCCGCCGGGAGTCGGTTGACCTACGTACGGTCGTGACGACCGCCGTCGAGTTCAGCGCTCCGCTCATCGACACCCACAAGCACGAACTCGAGGTCGCTCCATCCCCCGAGCCGTTGTTGGTGACTGGCGACCCCACCCGGCTTGCCCAGGTGGTCACCAACCTGCTGTCAAATGCCGCCAAGTACACAGCCGATAGGGGGCATATCTGCCTGACGACGGCGAGGGAAGATGGTGCGGCCGTCGTGAGGGTTCGTGACAATGGGGTGGGTATTCCCGAGGAGATGCTGTCCCGGATCTTCGAGTTATTCACCCGGATTGGGAGCGACGCGGATGATCGGGCGGGCGGGCTAGGGATCGGGCTGTCCCTCGTCCGGCAACTGATCGAGTTGCATGGGGGGACCGTGGCGGCGTACAGCGATGGACTTGGCAGGGGGAGCGAGTTTGTCGTGCGCCTCCCGTTGCTGACGCAGCGGCCGGATACCGCCTAGCGCGCAGCTGCATCGTGAACTTGAACCGGCTGCGGTTCGCGCGAGTCTCTCTCAGCTCACATGGAGGCGTCTCGTACTCTTGCGCTGCCGAAGCTCATCCGGATTGTTCACGGAGCTGCCGGCGACCGGGTGGCACGAATACCCGCCGCGCTTTCCTTGAGGAGTTGCTCCAGATACCCCATCTGCGCGCGCTGCATATGTCCCAGCTCGGCCCACTGCGACTCGCGCAGCATATCCAGCTTCTCGTGCAGTTCCCTCATCTCTAATTCCGCTTTCAGGTTCACCTCGTAGTCGCTCTTGGCTTCGATCCGATCACGCTGCGCGGCGCGGTTCTGCGACATCATGATTAACGGGGCCTGCAGTGCGGCGACCATCGAGAACAGCAGATTGAGAAAGATGTACGGGTACGGATCGAACGCACTCCGTCGCGGGCCCAAGAGCTCCGTGTTGAGGAAGGCCCAGAGCGCGAGAAAGCCAATGCAGAGCAGGATACAAGTCCACGAGCCACCAAAGGACGCAATCCGGTCCGAAAGGCGCTCGCCCAACGTATGTGACTCTCGGAACTCCCGATTGGTATCGTGTGCCACGAGGCGGTCACCGGCCATCCGCTGTTGGTACGTCAGGCACTGTGTCATGGCCATCGGTCATCGGGGGTGGCTCACGGTATGCGGGGATTACGTCGCCACGATCAGGACGATGCGTGGGCCTCGCCATGAGTCATACTCCACAACGCGTTACGTGCCGCCGGAAATGCCAACCGCGCCGAGTACGCACGAATATCTGCTGGCCAGATGGCGATGAGCTCGCGAAAGCGCGCTTCATCGCCGCGGTACAAGGCGCGGATCACTTCCTCGAACTGACTCAGATCGCCGGCCATCGCGTGCATGAAGCGGTATGCCACGTCGCGGGCGGCTTTCGCGCGCTCATCGTCAGCCGGGGTGCGACGCGCGGCGTCCACGAGCTTTCGCAGAGCCACCGACGCACCGCCCGGTTGCGTGGCGAGCCACTCCCAATGCCTCGGCAACAGCGTGATCTCACGCGCCACGACGCCAAGCTTCGGACGACCACGCGGACGCGGTACGGTGTCAACGCTCGCATCGGGTTCACGCGCATCTTCGCGCGCGACGTCATTCGTGCGCCACGTGGCATCGAGGTGCGCGAGCATGCGGCGCTCGTCGCCACGCATCTCCAGATCGATCACCCGACCGGTCGCGTCGTCGAACACCAACACGGCGCCATGATGCGGCTCGGCCTCCGTGATGGCACGCCACACCACACGCGCGACGTCGCGCAGTGCGCCCGCGGCCAGTTGCTCGTGACCACGGAATGCGGTGACGAGGGGCGAACTCACGGAGCTACCGTGATCACGCGCGCCGCATAGTTCCCCACTCCGTTGGGCTGGATCCGTTCGCGCCACATCGCTTCCAGCAGCACCAAGTCGTCGGTGGGATCGAAGTCGGGCGTATTCTCCGGCCAGGCGAGCGTATCGAGCACCTCGAATACGAAGGCATCGGCGCCACGGGCATTCCAGTCCTGCTGCAGCCGCCGGTTGGGGTGACCGCCCATGCGCAGCGTGATCCGCTCGCGATTCAGGATGGACGGCAGATCGACGGAACGCCCGATCAGCGCCTCACCGGTCTCGACGTTGCGCACGCAGAACACGCCTATGGGGCGGCGTGATTCCTTGTAGGCGCGAGTAAGGGCTTTGCGATCCATTGGGCAGTCCGGGTGAGTGAAGTGCCTCATTTTATCCGGATAAAAAGATTCTGTCAATATACCCGGAGGCATCTTGTCATCTTACGCCGTCGGCGCGACGCCCTCGCGCACCACGTCACCCGCCACACATTCCGACTCGTCGATGGATAGCACACCCTACGCCCAGACTGAGCTCACCGTCGTCCTCGGCCCGCCAACGCATCTGGCGGCGCAGTTCGCCGAATTTCAGCAGCGTGCGGCCGCCGGCGACCACGTGACCGAGCACGCGTGGGCGTTGCACGAGTACGAGGCGCTGGACGTGCTCACGCACCGCAACGGATCGGTGAAGACGCATACGATTCTGGAGACGATGCTCTCCAGTGTGCTCGGTGCCGAAGTGATCGTGCTGGACGTGGACCGTCGCTGGGTGCGCGCCGAGGATGGACAGCTGTACACCGCGCTCTCGATGTGCTCCGAGGATATCCGTTCACGGGCGGAAGTGGACTCGCTCTCGGCGCCCGCCTTTCTCGAGGCATTGAACACCGCCGCGGTAACCATCGCGCCGTTGGACGGACGCGAGTGGATTCGGTGGAGCAGCCGTGCGTGGAGCCACGAGGAGACGACGGAAAGTCTCGCGCGTCAGGCCGAACAGAGCGCGCAGCTGGTGGTGCAGATCGCCGACGCGGTGTTGGGAAGCGCGCCGACAACTGGAGACGCCGCGATTGATTTGGCGTCGGAGCTGGTGCACGCCATCCAACACGGGCGTGATGTGGCTGGCGATGAAGGCGGCGCGATTTCGCAGCAGCTGCGCAGGCTCCGCTTTATTGACCCGCTGCGGGCCGAGTGGGCCAACGTGACGGCGGATGCGCTGCATGTGGGCGTGCTCGACATCTCGCTCATTCGCCATCGTGTGAGTCACGAGGATGCTGCAGGACTCGCGTTCCTGTATCTCGGTAAGCAGCGCTCGGACCAGCTGAAGCAGCGCGGAGAGATCTCGCCGCGCTTCCGTCGCGAGATCGTAGCCAAGACGTTCATGACGAGCTACGCGCTGGAGCGCTTGGCCCCGCACGTGTCGCGCGAGTTGTTCGAGTTCATGGACGGCTAACGAGATGCCGGTGGCCGCCGCGCCGTGCGGCCGTCGCGCACCTCCTACTCGCGCCGTGGCTTCACCCACCACAACGTCTCCGGCACGATACCGTCCCACGCCAGCTTCGACGCGTCATCGGCGGCGAGCCACAGCGCACCGAACGACAACTTGGAGACGTTCGTGATCTTCTGAATGTCGAGCTTGGCGACATCATCGCTGGGCCGATGATAGTCGGCGTGCTCGCCATTGAAGAACTGCATGATAGGAATCCCGCGCTCCAGATACGGACCGGCGTCGGTGCGCGGGTAGTAGTACGATGCACTTACGTCCTCGTAGCGACGGTCCAAGGCGATAAACGGAAAATCTTTCGACGCCTGCTGCAGCGCGGCTTCGATGCGCGTACTCAGCAACAACGGACCCGTGACGTAAATGGAATCGGCCGACGACAATGTTTGCACTTTGGGACTATTGTTGGGGCGACTCCGCCCGATCATGTCGTTGCTGACGTGCAGCACCAGCTTGTCGGACCACGCGCCGTACGCAATCGCGCGGGTACCCCACAATCCCACTTCCTCGCCCGAGTCCCAAATCAACAGGATCGAGCGCTTCGCACGCGGAGCGGCGATCAAGGCGCGCACGACTGCCATGTTGCCCGCGCTGCCGCTCGCATTGTCGTCCGCCGCATTGTACTGATCGGGGAGCGCGTTCCCGGGCACACTCCCATTTTCCGGGACAGCACCGTCTAAATGCGCCGCGAGTGACACCCACTCCTGCTTGAGCACGGGGTCCGCACCCTCGAGCATCCCCACCACATTGTACGGACGCGCGTCGATCGTGGTCGCCGCGAAGTCGATGCGCAGTCGACGGTTCGGTCCCAGATCGATGGACCGTCGTTCAAGCGTTGAATCGCGTGAGAGCACCGTCTCTGGTAACAGCGAGGTACCGGCCAGCAGCGTCGCCAAGGCCGAGGTAGAAATCGAAATGCTTGGCACCTGATACTGCGCGTACGCCACACCCAGCGATGGGTTGAGGTCTTGCCCCGTGACGGCCCGACGTGTGGAGGCGGCGAGCACGGAATCGTTCACCACCGTAAGGATGCCCAACGCGCCACCAAAGCGTGCGACTTCGGTGATGCTCAGATAATCGACGCCAACCTTCCCGCTCGGCATGCCCGCACGCACCGCACCGCGTCCCGTTTGCGGTGGGGCGCCACTCACTAGCAACCACTTGCCTTGAATGTCGAACCCCGCGTAGGGATCAACGTTGCGCTTCAAGAGCTGAATACCATTGCCGACGTAGATCACGTTCGCTTCACGTACACCAGGAACCAGAAAACTATTGACGAGAAAATCTCGACCCCACGTGACCCGCTCTGCGCCAATCGCGCCCGTCACCTTGGTGGTATCGAGTGTGCTGCGGGTGACCGTGTAGTGCTGAAAGTAGGTGCCGTCGTCGCCCATCGGCTTCACGCCCATGGATTTCAAGAATTTCGCCACGTAGTGCGCGGCCGAGTCGTACCCCGGAGAGGCGAGACCCGGGAACGGCGTGCGGCGCCCCATGTTCGCATCGGACGCGAGATAGCTCACGTCGCGCAAAATGTCGTCGGCACGAATACGCTCAGCCGCTGCTTGGGTGCGGCGCAGGCGCGCGTCGTTGGCAGATTGCGACGAGGCATCACGAGCGATGGCACACAGAAACAGTGCGGTAAGGGTCACGCAGCGGCGGGTACGCATGTTGGGCATGCGGCAACGGTACGATGCAATGGTTGAACTTTCAACTCTCCATGGCTGTTCTTCGCGTACTTCGCGAAGAACAGCACGAGCAGAATTGCGCATGGACGCGCCGTGGGGGCAGCTTTCTGATATGAAACGAATTGCGATGTTGTCTCGCCGCTCGCTAGCGGCCGCCGTGGCCACTCTCGCACTGGGCTGTGCACCGCCCGCCGTGCCAGCGGTGGTGAACGCCGCTGACCGTGATCTGCTCGACGTGACCGTGCCGAAGTTGGAGCAGTTGTACGCCGACAAGCGCTATACGGTGACGCAGGTGGTGCAGTGGCACCTCGATCGCATCGATCGCTACAACGGCGTGTACGGCGCCATCGAGACGGTGCTGCGAGAAAGTGCGCTGGCCGAGGCCGCTCGTCTCGACGCTGACACCGCGACGGGCGCCGCACGTGGTCCGCTGTGGGGGGTGCCGATCGTGATCAAGGCGAACACCAGCGTGCAGGGCCAGATCACCACTGCCGGCTGGGAGGGATTCACACGCGCCGGACACGAGCTGGTTGCGCCCACGGATGCTACGATCGTCGCCAAGTTCCGTACCGCCGGCGCGATCATCGTGGGCTTGGCCAACATGCCGGATCTTGCCAACAGCGATACCAATCGCAGCAGTTCGTTTGGTCGCACCGGCAACGCGTACGACGTGCGCTTCTCGCCGGGTGGGTCCAGCGGCGGCGTCGTGACGGCGGTAGCGGCCAACATGGCCGTACTTGGCAACGGGACCGACACGGGTAATTCCATTCGCATGCCAGTGGCAACGAGTGCGTTGGTGGGTCTGTATCCCACGCGAGGCCTCGTGAGTATCGCCGGCATCGCGCCGCTCGACTGGCTACTCGACAACACCGGACCGATCGCTCGCACCGTCGGCGATGCCGCGATCGCGTTGGCCGTGATGGCGGGCAAGGACTCCCTCGATCCGCGAACGCAGTTGGCGCCTGACTCGCTCGGCGCCGCCACGGGCGACGTGGCGACCGTATCGCTCAAAGGCAAACGCTTCGGTGTGCCGGCGTTTATCATGGCTGGCAGCGGGATTCCGTTTCACGGCATTCCGGCGGGCGTGCCAGAACCGGCCGCCGACTCAATTCGCGCTGCCTCGAACATGCTGCTCAGCGAAGACACGCGCGCGCTGTTCATGAAGGCGGTGGAGTCGCTTCGCGCGGCCGGTGGCGAAGTAGTTATAAGCGACAGCATTATTACACCACCAATAGCGAAGATTGCGAGCCCT
>JBBQAK010000155.1:0-8499 GCA_038316215.1 Gemmatimonadales bacterium
ATCGACGGTGCGGCCCGTGCCGCGGAGGTAGCTGAGCGTCACGTCATCGATGGCGAAGAAGCCCATCGTGGCGCCGTACTCGGGGGCCATGTTGGCGATCGTCGCGCGGTCGGCCAGCGCGAGGCTGGAGAGGCCGGTGCCATAGAACTCGACGAACTTGCCCACGACTTTCTTTTTCCGGAGCATCTCGGTGCAAGTGAGCACCAAGTCGGTCGCGGTCGCTCCGGCCGGCAGTTTACCGTGCAGCTTGAAGCCCACCACTTCCGGGATCAGCATGCTCACCGGCTGGCCCAGCATGGCCGCCTCGGCTTCGATGCCACCCACACCCCAGCCCATGACGCCCAGTCCGTTGATCATGGTGGTGTGCGAGTCGGTGCCCACCAGCGAGTCGCACGAGGCCAGCGTCTCGTTGCCGTCGGCGGCCGTGAACACCACCTGACCGAGGTACTCGAGGTTGACCTGATGACAGATGCCCGTGCCCGGTGGCACCACGCGGAAATTGTGGAGTGCCGTCTGTCCCCACTTCAGGAACTGGTAGCGCTCGAGGTTGCGCTCGAACTCCAGCTCGGTGTTGATGAGCAGGGAGGCTTCGGTGCCATACTCGTCAACCTGAACGGAATGGTCGATGACGAGATCGACGGGCTGGAGCGGGTTGATCTTAGTCGGGTCACCACCGAGGGCGACCATGGCATCGCGCATGGCAGCCAAGTCGACCACGCAGGGTACGCCGGTGAAGTCCTGCAGCAGCACGCGGGCGGTGCGGAAGGCGATCTCCTTGTCGACGGCGGCCTTCACGTTCCAGCGGGCCAACGTCTCGATATCAGCGCGCTTCACGAAGGCGCCGTCTTCACCGCGGAGCAGGTTCTCGAGCAGCACGCGCAACGAGAACGGAAGCGTAGGGGCGGTACTTCCCGGCAGCGCATCGAGGGCGCCGAGATGGAAGTACGCGTACTGGCGGTCGCCCACGACCAAGGTGGAGCGGCTGCCGAACGAATTGGGATGCGACATGGAAGGGTTGGTCCTGCGCGGGCCTTTCCCCAGGGGTCGACCACACGCGTTGCTGGACAGAGCCACTCATCGCGCCGTGACGCCGCCATGCTTGCGGCAACCGGTTCCGACGAGGCTACCGGGGAATATCGGGCGAGAGGGGCGCGAAGGCGAGGGGAATCAGGCGCTGATCTCCAGCAGGTCTTTCGCGGGGTCTCGGTCGGCTGAGAGCGGCACCACTGAGATCGCCTCGGTCGGACAGCAGTTCGCCACCGACCCATCGGCCGGTGAGAACTCATGTATCCGCACCAGCGGGTACGCCTTGCGCTGTGCGTCGAGCGCCATGAGGCCGGGAGCGCGCGCCACGCACAGCGCGCAGCCGGTGCACTTGGGGCGATCGACCACGATTTCCACCGACATGCGCGGGAAAATGCCGCCAGGGGCCGCCAACATGGTGTCCAGATGCGCCAGCGCCGCCTTCGTGGCGTCGTAGCCCATCTGCAGGAGCTCCTCCACATGCGTGAAGCTGAACCAGCCGATGTGGGACACCTTGGGACGTACCAGCAGCAACGGCGGTGTGGTCCAGCGCTCCAACGTGGCCTGCTGCTGCTCGTGCATCATCATGGTGGCCGCACGCATAAAGATCGACGCGAACCCCTGCTCGCCGATCCCGGTGGCCAGCGGCACATCGGCGATGCCCACGTCCACCGCGATCAGCGCGTCCATGCCCATCGAGGCGATGGAGACGGGCAGGTTGTCGGTCGTACCGCCGTCGATGCACACCCGATCCCCCACGACGCCCGGCGGAAAGAACCCTGGGAGCGCGCACGAGGCGTACACGGCATCGCGCACCCGCACGTCGCAAAAGCCCGGGCGTCCGAATACCAGCGGAATGCCGCGTTCGATATCGACGGCGGTCACGAGCAGCGGCGTCTCGAGATCCTTAAAGGTCCCTTCGGCCACCAGATCGTCGCAGAGCGAACGAAGCGGCGACTCTAAATAGATCGACCGCGAGAGCATGCGCTCCATCAGCATGCCCACGTGATTGATGCGGAAGAGGTCGCGCCGGCGGAACCGGAGTGCCCGCTCGGTGAGCTCATCCACGGTGCGGCCGCTCGCGGCGGCGGCGGCGATCATGGCTCCAATGCTGGAGCCCGCGTACAGGCGCGGCACGATGCCAGCCTCACGGATCGCCCTGAGCGCGCCGACGTGCGCCATCCCCTTGAGGGCGCCCCCGCCGAAGACCACGCCAATGCGCGGGCGAATGCGTGGTCCGCTTCCGGTGGCGGTGAACCCAGGCGCGAATGTACCGGTCTGACCGGTCGCTGGCCCCCCGTGGTCCATCTCGTACGCCGCTCCGTCGCCGTTCGGGTTGCCGTTCATGCTGCGGTCATCCACGCGGTACATTCTCCAGGATGCGAGTGCTGCTAGTAGAGGACGACGATACGCTTCGGGAAAGCGCAACCGCCTTTCTGCGGGCGTCGGGGTTCGCGGTGGATGCGGCGTCAACAGGGAAGATGGCGCGAGAACTCGCGGCCGTCAGCCCCTACGACGCCGTGATCCTCGATATTCGGCTGCCCGATGACGACGGATTCGCGTTGTGTACCGCATTCCGCGCCAAGGTGCCCGCGCCGCGTGTGCTCATGGCCACGGCCCGCGATGCGGTGCAGGATCGCATTGCCGGGCTCGACCTCGGCGCCGACGATTACCTCGTGAAGCCGTACGCGATGGGCGAACTCGTGGCGCGTGTACGTGCCCTCCTCCGCCGTCCCGATCATGCTGCGCCCACGCTGTTACAGGTGGACGACTTGGTGCTCGACCCAGCCACCCGCGAGGGACGGCGCGGCGCGCGTGCCATTTCGCTGACGACCAAGGAGTTCGCGGTGCTCGAAGTGCTCATGCGCGCCAGCGGTCGTGTGCTCACGCGGGAGTACATCGGTGAACACGCCTGGGATGACAACTTCGATCCGATGAGTAACGTGATCGACGTGTACATCGCGCGCCTGCGCAAAAAGGTGGACGGACCCGACGAGCTGCCGTTGCTCTCCACGGTGCGCGGTGCCGGCTATCGACTGGCGGCACCCAAACCGTGATCTCGACGCTGTGACGCCGCTCTCGGGCGAACGGTACCGCCCGCGTATCCGCTTGCGCTTCACGGCCTTGTACGCGGCCACGCTGCTGCTCGTGCTGCTGGCTGCCGCGGGCAGCTTGCGGTACGCGCTTCGCGCCACGCTGCAGCGAGAGTTCGACAAGTCGGTGCTCGCGTCAGCGGGTCTCGTGCGACAGTTTTTTCGCGCCGAGATCGAAGAGTACGTGACGGTGGAAGCCACACTCGCACACATAGCTGGCGAGTTGGTGTTCGAGGATCGCGCGATTCGCATTCGGAAGCCGGACGGTGTGCTGTTCAAAGTTGTCGGCGCCCCAGTACGTCGGGCGCGTCGGCAGCTGCCAGGCCCCGTGCGAACGGTACGTTTCGCGCTCGATCCGGAGCTCGCGCCCAAGTGGGATATCGAAGTCGATGCCAGCGCGGCCAACGTGATGGCGCTGCAGGCGCGTATCGACCGCTGGTTCGGGGTGGGTATTCCGTTGTTGGTGCTCTGTGCAGCCGTGGCCGGATGGTGGCTGACCGGTCGTACTTTGCGCCCCGTGGTTCGCATGGCCGAAGCGGCGGCACGCATTGCGCCGGCCAGTGGCACGCGGTTGCCGATCGATGATCCCACCGATGAACTCGGGCGGCTCGGCGTGCGCTTCAACGCATTGCTCGATCGGCTCGACGGTGCGCTCGCGCAGCAACGCGAGTTCCTGGCCGATGCGGCGCATGAGCTGCGCACACCCATTGCTCGACTGCGCGCGCGCGTAGAGGTCGCGATGCTGGAGCCGACAGCGCCCAACGACACCACCGTGTTGCGCGCGATCGATCAGGAGCTGCGGGATGTGTCGCAGCACGTTGATGAGTTGCTGCAGCTGGCGCGGGCCGATGCCGCCGGCGAGGATGCCGCGATACGCGCCGAGTCGTTGTTTTTCGACGACATCGTCGCCGACGAACTGCCACGGTGGCAACCGGAGGCGCAGCGCCGTGGCATGACGCTCGACTACAGCGTCCTAATAGAGTCGCCCGTGCTCGGCGATACCGCATTACTGCCGCGGCTGGTCAGCATTCTCGTGGATAACGCCATTCGCTACGGGAAAGAGGGCGGTACGGTGCGGGTGCGGGTGCAGCCGGACCGCGGGGCCGCACTGGTCGAAGTTGAGGACGATGGTATGGGGATCCCTCCGAACGAGCGTACCCGCGTCTTCGATCGGTTCTACCGTGGCGACGCCGCCCGCATCAAACGTCCAGACGGCAGCGGACTTGGCCTGGCCATTGCCGCTTGGATCGTGCGGCAGCATCACGGGACAATCACCGTGAGTGCCGGCGTGAGCGGCGGCACATTGGTACAGGTGCGATTGCCGCTCGTATCGAACTGACGCGCTGACGAGCGGCGCTCAGCAGACCTGCTGGCCGGCCCGGAAGCGCGCGAACGTGGAGGGCGTGGGCTGCGTGGCGCGACGCCAGGCGTCACGGAGCGAGCGAAGGCACTGGGCGGCACCGACGAAGTCATGGCAGTCCACCGACTCTTCGCACCACGCGTACAGCGCGTCGAAGCTCTTGGAGGCGGCGGAGTCCAGTTCAAGTGCGCAGCGCAGCACGCTGATCGCTTCCCGCGCGCTGTCGTGGTCGAACGATTCGCACGCGCGGATGGCGCGGTCGTATGCTCGAACCAGACAGGAGAGGGGATCAGGCGCCTGGTGATCGACGTCGATCACCGTGTGTGGGAAGGCAGGCGTAGGTACGGGCACGGTGCGGAGAGCTGAGGTCATACGCAGGGCGCGGACTGTCTGCGCCACTCTTGGTTCATCGGCTCCGGCCCGTTGCGACTTGAGGAAATTCGACGGCGATGTGGGATGAACGTCACAACACCGGCGCAGGGCATCGCAAATCTGACGCACGAGCCGTTCACGGAAGGTTCATCAACCCGTGGTACGTTGGCACATGAACGAATTCACACCGAACCGGGCCGTGCCGTCATCGGCGCTGTTGGTCCTCGCAACGTGTCTGGCGATGGCTGCGGTCCCCCCTTCGAGCGTCGTGGCGCAGGCGGCGCCGCTCGACCTGGCCGGTGCGCTGCAACAGGCGCGTCAGAGCGGACCGCTTCGTAAGCTCGCCGATGCACGCGAGGTGACGGGCACCGGCCGCGTGGCAGAAACGGGCCAGTACCCCAACCCGAGCATCGAGTGGCGTCGTGAGAATCTCGGGAGCGCTTTGCTGCCGGACATTTTCGCCACGGCGTACATCCCGCTCGACCTTACCGGTCGACGACTCGCCCTGCGTCAGGCGACCGGCGCTGGCCGCCAGCGGGTGCAGGCCGACGCGGTGGCCGAGCGGCGTGACGCGGAAATCGAAGTGGCTCGGGCTTGGCTGCACGCGGCGGCGGCTGACGGAGCCCTCGCGGTCGCCAGTCGACAGGTGGAGGCTCTCACCGAGATCGCCGACGTCGATGCAACGCGCCTGCGCGAGGGACTGGTATCGGAAGCGGTTGGACTGCGTACCCAGCTCGAGGCCGACCGCGCCCGTGTCTCGCTGGTCACGGCCACCGGTGACGCCGCGCGCGCGCGCGCGCAGTTGGCCCGGGTGATTGGGCTCGCGTCCGACGCGTTACCGACGCTGGCTGTCTTGGCTGCACCAGCCATGCCCGTCGCGCCGGACAGCAGCACGGTGAAGGCGATCGCGCTGCGGGCGCGCCCGGAAGTGCAGGCCCGCGAGGCGGCATTGCGTGAAGCGCAGCGGCGGTACACGGCCGAACGGCGCGGTCTCATTGGCGATATGCAGCTGCAGGGTGGAACCAAGCAGACCGGTGGCTTCATGACCGGCCAGATCGGACTCGCGATGCCGTTCCCGCTCTTCAATCGCAACGACGCGGCGCGTCAACGCGCTCGCGGCGAATACGCCGAAGCGCAGGTGCTGCGCGACGACATGCTCAATCAGATCCAGGGCAGCGTGAGCGCGGCGTGGCGGGCGTACGTCGCGTCGCGCGCGGCCGCGCAGGCGGCGTCCACGTTTGACGCACGCGGGCGCGAGGTCGCGCGCATTGCGCGGGTCGCGTATCGCGAGGGACACGCCACGCTCACCGAACTGCTCGATGCCGAGCGCGCGGCCACTGACGCGATGAACACACACCTCCGCTGGGCCACCGACGCCTGGCTGGCCCGTCTCGAGTTTGAACGCGCCCTCGGCGCGCGGCTGGACGACGCCAGCCCTCTCGACTTGCCCCTGCTCTCCACCCTGCTGACGACCGGATCGTGATCATGCCCTCGACGTTGCCATTCCCGTTCTCCCGTCGACTCGGTGCCGCCGGCTGTCTGCTCAGCAGCGCGCTCATGGTCGCCTGCGGCGGCTCGTCAGATACGGCCAGTACGCCGGCGGGCGCAGCAACTACGGCAGACGCGTCGGCCTCACCCGCCGCCGATTCCGCCACGCTGTCGGCACAGTCGGTTGCGATCGGCGGCTTCACCTACGACACCGCACGTGTGGTCGCGTGGCAGTCCGCCGTGACCGTACCGGGACGTCTGATGCTCGATCCGAGCGCGCTCGAGACGATTGGTTCGATCACCGAGGGTCGCATCACGCACGTGCTCGTGCGTGTCGGTGACCGCGTGCAGGCGGGGCAGGTGCTGGTCCTTATTCACAGCCACGAGATTATGGATGCTCGGAGTGCGCTGGCCAGCGCCAATGCGAAGCTCTCGGCGGCCGAGGCGGAACGCGATCTGGCCGTCAGCGCAGCCGATCGCGCCGCACGGCTGCTCGAGGCCAAGGCCATGTCACGCGCCGAGGTGGAGCGCGCCGACGTTGGCCGGCGCGTGGCGGCGGCGTCATATAGTCAGGCGCTGGCCGAGCGTGATCGCGCCGTCGCGATGATCGATCATCTCGTAGGTAGGGGCCAGGTGCCGGCGCTGGCGGATGAGCATGACGTACTCGTTCGAACGCCGATAGCCGGTGTCGTGACCTCGCGTGAGGCGCAGCCTGGCACGGTGGTGTTGCCAGGCACGCCGCTGCTGTCGGTCGGTAATCCCGATCGGCTGCAGTTGCAGATGCACGTGAGTGCGGAAGCAGCGGCGGGTGTTCAGGTGGGGGCCACGGTGCGCTTCGCGCTGACCGAGTCGCCGACCGCCACGATGTCGGCCACGGTCACGCGCGTGGCACCAACGGTGGACACACTGACCCGCACCATCGAAGTCATCGCGGTCCCGACGAGCGGTGTGCGCAGTGGACGCGCCGAGTCATTCGTTCAAGCCGAAATCTCGGGACGACGTGGTGCGCCGACGCTCGTGGTGCCGTCGTCGGCAGTACAGGCGCTTGAGGGCGATACCGTCGTCATCGTGGCGGACCAGCGTGGCGAAGGGCTGCACATCGAAGCGGTGCGGGTGCGGACGGGGCGCCGCGCCGGAGATCGCACGGAGATTCTGTCGGGCGTCTCACCTGGGCGCCGCGTGATTTCCGGCAGTGCCGCGATCGCGAAGGCTGAGTTGATCAAGCGCCGTTCGCCTGACGGAGAGTAATCCTTTGAAAGCCCTGATACACTTTGCGCTGCATCGTCGCGGCATCGTCATCGGCGTCACGCTGGGACTGATGGCGGCTGGACTGTATGCGCTGCAACACATCGCCTTCGACGCGTTTCCCGATCTGACCGGCACGCGCGTCGAAGTCATCACCGTCGCTCCCGGTATGGCGCCGGAAGAAGTGGAGCGGCTGGTGACGTATCCGATCGAGTCGTCGCTGATGGGCGTTCCGGATGCGGAGGGTGTGCGATCGGTATCCAAGTTCGGTCTCTCACTGGTGACGGTGCCGTTCCCTGACAACGTCGATGTGTACTTCGCGCGGCAGCTGGTACAGCAACGGCTGAACGATGCAAAGGGCTCGTTGCCGGCCGGTGTGGAGTCCGCGCTGGGGCCGGTGTCGACGCCGATGGGTGAGTTGTATCAGTATGTGCTCACTAGTGATTCGCTGTCGCTGACCGAACTCAAGACGTTACACGATTACACCATACGGCCGCGCCTCCGCACGGTGCCGGGCGTTTCGGAGGTCAACTCGTGGGGCGGGCTCACCGAGCGCGTGGAAGTGATCGTCGATCCCGTCAAGCTGGCGGCGCGTCGCCTCACGATCGCCGACGTGCACACGGCGCTCGCGCGGAACACGCTGGCGTTCGGCGGTAGCTACCTCGAGCAAGGTGGCGAGCGCTACACGTTACGAGGCCTCGGCCGCGTCGAGAGCACCGACGATGTGCTACGCGTGCAGGTCGGGGCGTATCTCGGTGCGCCCGTGCGCGTGAGCGACATCGGTACCGTCGTCTTGGGCGCACTCCCGCGAAATGGTGCGGTGACCCACGACGGTGAGGAAGAAGTCGTGAGTGGGATGGTGCTGAAGCTCAAGGGCGCCGATTCTCGCGAAGTAATCAAGCTGGTGCGCGAGCGGAT
>JBBQAK010000156.1:0-8486 GCA_038316215.1 Gemmatimonadales bacterium
AGTACATGGGTGCGGCGTTCTGTGACGCCCTTGTGGCTCACGGCATGCGCCAGAGCGCCAGCGTGCGAGGGCCCGGCGATAACGCGCACGCGGAGTCGTTCTGGCACTCACTCAAGGCGGAACTGACGCGCGGCGTCGCCTCCCTCGACGACCATGCGCTGCGCACCGCGCTCGATCAGTACATCAGGAACTACAACCGCACGCGCCTCCACTCCAGCCTCAACTACACGTCGCCTATCGCCTTCGAGCGTTGCGCAGCATAATCCAAGGGTGTCCACAAAAGTGGTGCAAGATCCCGAGCGGACCGACCATCAGCGCGGCGCAAAGGATCGTGAGGTCCGCTCGCAACAGAAGCCGGCGTTGAGGTCGCGTCGCTGCCTGCCCGTTGCTCGAAGCGAGGCCCTCAGAACAGCCACCGTTAGAATCTCGGTCAGGTCTGTTGTCCGTCGCTCCACGAACACGGTTTGGCACTCGCGAGGAGACCCCGACTGCATGGAAGACACACCTCAGTGCCTTTACTGGCACGGCATGCTTCTCTTCCTGGCGACGGACCCACGATCGCGAACGATGCCGGGATGATCTATGCGCGCTCGGGCACGATCGTCATCGCGTTCTTCGCCAATGCAATTACCGGTCAATACGGCGAAGCGGAGGACGCGATCGGACAACTGGCGAGACGGATCGTGGAGTACTTCGACGGGCGGCGATAGTTGGCGAGGGTTCGTCGCGATCTTGGCGCCCAGCGGCGAAGGCGCCGTGCAATCAAAGACGCTACTTCGTCTTGCCTGCTATGCGCCGCCTTGTCGCGCTGAAGCAGTTCTCCATGTCACCGCGCGGCGGATAGCGACGGCGTCGTCGCCGGCGCACGCCGGTGCTTGGTCGCCTGTTCGTACGCGTACGCGAAGCCAAAGAGGCGCGGCTCGCTCCACGGACGACCGAGGAACTCGAAGCCTGCCGGCAGTGCGTCGGGCGTGAAGCCCATGGGCACGGTGATGGCCGGCCACGCCAGCGTGGGGCTGAGTGAGCGGTTGTCGCCGAGTCCGTAGCCGTCGACCGGGCGCGGATTGGTGAGCACATCCGGCGCGATGACCGTGGGTGGTGCATCGTACGTGGCATAGACCAGCGCATCGAGCTGATGATCGGCCATCAGCTTGAGCACGGCCACGCGCATCGTCTCGCGCGATTGCATGACCGCCCCATAGCCTGCCTCGGCGGTGCTGCGGCCGACATACGCCATCAGTGAGCGCGCACGCCAGGGATTCACGCCACCAACGAGCAGGATCTCCTTGAGCGTCTTGACCGGTGCATTCGGATGCTGCGCGAAGTAGGCATCGGTCGCCTCCTCGGTTTCGAAGTCGTTGCTGAGTGATGCGCCGCGCACGGTGGGGATGACGAGCGAGTCCACGAGCACCGCTCCCTGCGCGCGGAGATCAACGAGTGCTCTTTCGAAGAGCGGCCACACTTTCGCATAGGCGATGGCATTCGCGCGTACGGTGGAATCGCGCCGTGCCTTGGTTGGGCCAGACGCCGTGTCGCGCGAGGCGCCGATGTCCGCGGTGGGGCGTCCCGTGCTGTCACGCGGAATGCGCAGCACGCCGATGCGCGCGCCGCGCAGCGCGTCGGTCTTGATTGTTGCCGTGTATGTCGCCGGCACGTTGCCGACAGCGTACGCGGTCACGGGATCGTTCGCGTCATACCCGGCGATAACGTCGAGCACCCGTGCCGCATCGGTGACCGTGCGCGTCATCGGCCCCATGGTGTCCTGCGTGGGGTTGGCGGGGAGCATGCCGAAGCGCATGGCGTTTAGGCGTTAGCCGCTCTGGTCGATGCCGAGCACGGCGGCTACCTCAGCGAGTTCCTCGATCGTTACGCTGGCACCCGCCGCCCGCAGTCGTTCCGCCGACACGATCTCCGCGTACCCAATCACCGTCATGCCAGCGGCGCAGGCGCCCTGCACGCCGAGCGGGCTGTCTTCCACGACAATCGTACGCGCGGGATCGAAGCCGAGCGCGCGCGCCGCATACAAAAACAGATCGGGCGCCGGCTTCGGTTTGCCCACGTCGAACGCCGAAAAGCGTTTGCCTTCAAAGCGCTCCAGCAGCCCCGTCTTGCCAAGCGTAGTGCGCATTTTTTCGTGATCGCCGTTCGATGCCACGCCGTACCGTATGCCAGCCTCGTCGAGCGTGTCGAGCAGCGCGACAATTCCCTCCACGGGCTCAAGGTCACGCTGTAGCGCCACGGTCACGTTCGCGGTAAAGCGCGCCAGCAGGTCGTCTGGTGGCGCGTGTCCCATCATTTCGGTCACGATCTCCACGCAGCGCGGCATGGAGTTACCCATGAAGATTTCGAGCGAACGCTCCATGGTCATGGGTAGGCCGATCTCTGTGAGCAGCAGCGCCCAGGCGCCGTTCGAAATGCGTTCGCTGTCTACCAGCACGCCGTCGCAGTCGAAGATCACGCCATCGATGGTGCCACCGACGGCGCGGCGCAGTAACTCAGCGGAGCGGACGTTCATTGCTGAGCGATGGGTCGATGGGTGCGAGACTGGCGCGCGCCTGTGCGAGCTGACGTTGCACGGCATCGGGACCAGTGCCGCCATCGATGTTGCGCGCGGCCAGTGAGGCATCGACACCAAGAGCGTCGCGGGCGTCGGTACCGAACAGTGCGTGCGCCGCGGTGAAGGCCTCGACGGGAAGCTGGTCCAGTTCAATGCCGCCTTCTTCCGCCTGACGCACCAATGAGCCCACGGCACCATGCGCCTCGCGGAAGGTGGCGCCCTTCTTTACGAGGTAGTCGGCCAAGTCGGTGGCCATCATCGCGCTGGAGCAGGCGGCGCGCATGCGGGCTTTCTCGAACCGCAACTCGGCAATCGCGCCCGCCATTGACGGCAGCACGAGCAGCAGCAAGTCGATCGCGTTGAACAAGGCGCGCTTGTCGTCTTGCAAATCCTTGCTGTAACCGCTGGGCAGTCCCTTGATCGTGCCCAAGATCGATACGAGATCGCCCAACACACGCGCCCCCGAACCGCGCGCCAGTTCGAACACATCGGGGTTCCGCTTCTGCGGCATCATGCTGCTGCCAGTCGAAAAGCCGTCGCCGAATTTCACGAAGCCGAACTCGCTGGTGCCGTACAGAATCATGTCTTCCGCCAAACGGCTGCAGTGCGCCGCCGTCATAGCGCAGGCGAACAGCGTTTCCGCGACGAAATCACGGTCGCCGGTGGCATCGATGCTGTTGGCCGAGATGGCATGAAAGCCAAGCGACTCTTTGAGCAGTACGCGCGACACGGGAAACGCCGACCCGGCAATGGCCCCCGAACCCAGCGGCATGACGGACGTACCGCGCTCGGCGTTGGCGAAGCGTGTGCGGTCGCGCGACAGCGGCCAAAAGTGCGCGAGCAGCCAATGCGTTCCGCTCACCGGCTGGGCGCGCTGCAGGTGCGTGTAGGCCGGTAGCACGGCATCGGTGAGTGCCTCGGCCTGCATCAGCAGCGACTGCTGCAACTCGGCGATGGCGGCGTCTACCCGATGGCAGGCGTCGATCGCCCACAAGCGAGATGCGGTGGCCACCTGGTCGTTGCGCGAACGGCCCGTGTGCAGCTTGGAGGCAACCGTGCCGGCCTCCTCGTGCAGGAGCCGGTCGATCATGGTGTGGATGTCTTCGTCGGTGGCGACGGGTTGCGCGCCGTCGGCGATCCGTTGGGCTACGCGGTCGAGGCCCTGCTGCAGCGCGTCGCTCTCTTCCCGCGTGAGCACGCCGGCTTCACCGAGCGCCAGCGCCCACGCCTTGGAGAGACGCACGTCGTGCGGCCAGAGTCGGAAGTCGGTGCCAATGGAGCGATTAATCGCGTCCAGAAGCGGCGACGGGCCACCGGCGAATCGACCGCCCCACAGCTTATGGGTTCCGGCTTCGGAAGTGCTCACGGCATGCTCACGACAGGGTTCAAAGGAATGACGACGCAGGAAATCTAGATGACTCGTAATGATCAGGCGCGGAGATACGCGTGCAGCTTCTTCAGCACGCGCTCGCGCCCCTCGGTGGAGCGGCAGATGATGAGCACGGTGTCATCACCGGCGATCGTGCCGGCGACGTCGGGCCACCGCAGTTGATCGAGCGCCTCGGCGACGGGTTGCGCGCCTGACTTGATCGTGCGCGCCACCACCAAGACCTGCACGCCCTCCACTTCCGTGAGGAGCTGCGGGAGCATGCGCTCGAGTTGTGCGCGCTCCTCGTCGTCACCGCCGTTCTCGGGGAAGGCGTATCGTGATCGGCCCTGCGCGTCGGGGATGCGCGCGAGGCGCAGTTCACGCAGATCGCGGGACAGCGTGGACTGCGTCACGTCCCAGCCACGTTTGGCGAGCTGGCGTCGCAGCTCTTCCTGGCTCGCCACGGCCTTGGCGGTCACGATCTCGCGGATGACCTGATGGCGCTGGTTCTTGTCGGACACGAAGCGGGCTCCTGCGATTGACAGCACGATGATGCAAAATTATGCATTAATTGTGCATACTTTACCAGACTTCCCGCAACTCCCAATGACGACCGTTACCGAACCCACCTATCGCGTGGGTGTGCTCGGCGCGAGCGGTTACTCGGGGCGCGAACTGTGCGCGCTGATCCTTGGCCATCCCAACCTCAGCCTCGCGTTCGCTACGGCGAACGCGCAGCGCGGGACCACCCTGCGCGTGAAGGCTGGCGCTCAGGTACACGCCATTCCCATGGTGGGTCCCGACGAGGTTGATCTGTCGAGCGCCGATCTGGTGTTCGCGGCACTACCGCACGGTGCGTCGGCCGAATGGGTGGCGAAGGTAATTGCCGCCGGTGCGCGCGTGGTCGATTTGTCGAGCGATCTCCGCCCAGGCCACGGTGGGACGGAGCATGCGCCCGCGGGCGTGCCGCACGATGCGCCGTATGGCTTACCGGAGCTCTTTCGCGCACCGCTGCATGGTGCGCGCGTGGTGGCCAATCCGGGGTGCTATGCGACCAGTATTCTGGTCGCGCTCGCGCCGTTGGCGAAGGCGGGGCTGATCGCGCCGGGCGCCACGATCAACATCGCGGCGGCCAGTGGCGTGAGTGGTGCCGGCGCATCGCCCAAGCTCGAGCTGCTCTTTGCGGAGGTGACGGAGAACTTTCGTCCGTACGGTGTGGGCAATTCGCATCGACACTTGTTCGAGATGCGCGCCAGCCTGGCCGCGCTCGGTGCCGATTGCGATCTGCTGTTCACGCCACACCTGCTGCCGGTCGACCGTGGGATTCTCTCCACCATCACGGTGCCGCTCACGCTCCCGCTTGATGACGCGCTGGCACCGTTCCGTGACATGTACGCCAACGAACCGTTCGTAGAGTTGACCAACGATCTCCCCGCGCTGGGCGACGTGCAGCACCGCAATGTGGTGCGCATCGGCGCGCGCATCCCGACCGGGGTGCGTACGCCGACCCTGTTGGTGTTCAGCGCGATCGACAACTTGGTGAAAGGCGCGGCGGGTCAGGCGATCCAAAATGCGAATCTGATGCTGGGACTCGATGAGAGCGCTGGGCTCTTTCGATAACAGCGAAGTATGGAGTACGGGGTAGGGAACGGCACGCCGTCCTTGCGACCGACTCCCTACTCCGTACTCCGTACTCCCTACTTCGCTTTTATATAAAATGTTCGTCGTCAAACTCGGTGGTCGCACGCAAAATGATCCCGCGTTGCCAGCAGCGCTGGCCGCGCTGTGGCGCGCGACGGATGGCGGCGTGGTGGTCGTGCATGGCGGTGGCGATCAGATCAGCGCGCTGCAGCGGTTGCGGGGCGAGGAGCCGGTGTTTGTCGGCGGTCGTCGCGTGACCACCGATACGGCGCTGGAGTTGGTGCGCATGGTGCTGTCGGGATTAGCCAACAAGCAGATGGTGTCGGCGTTGGTGGCAGCGGGCGCACCGGCGGTCGGGATTTCCGGTGAGGATGCGGCGCTGTTGCGGGCGACGCCGATCGACGTGGCCACGTTCGGACATTCCGGCACACCAGCGGTAGTTGATCCGCGTCTCGTGCGCACGTTGCTCGCGGCGGGCTTTCTGCCGGTGATCTCGCCGGTGGCGGCGCGTGAGGCGGAAGGCGGGGCTGGTGCGTACAACGTGAACGGTGATGACGCCGCCGCGGCCATCGCGGCGGCGCTCGGTGCTGATGAGCTGTTCTTGATGGCCGACGTGCCCGGCGTGCTCGACGGCGACAAGGCGCTCGTGCCGCGTCTCACGCTCGATGAGGCGCAGCTGTTGGTGACCAGTGGTGTGGCAGGCGGCGGCATGGCCGCCAAGCTCGATGCCTGCGCGCAAGCGCTGGCCGGTGGTGTACACCGAGTGCGGATTGGCGATCTCGCCGCACTCACTGTTCCCGAGGCGGGAACCGCGATCGTTGCGCGCGTGGACGCAACGGATGCCGTCTCTTCCAGGTAGCTGCCCATGACTTCGACGATGCCCGTGCCCGCTCCGACCACAGAACCGTCGGCGCAGACTGCGGCTTTGCCCGCCATACTGGGCACGTACAAGCGACAGGCACCGCTGTTCGTGCGAGGAGACGGCGTGTACATGTTCGACGAGCACGGCAAGCGCTACCTCGACCTCGTGGCGGGTATCGCGGTCACGTCGCTGGGGCACAACGATCCGGGCGTGATGAACGCGTTGCGGGAAGCGATGGCCACGGGGCTCATCCACACGTCGAACCTGTATCGCACGGCCCCGGGTGAAGCCTTGGCGCAGTGGTTTGTGGATCACTCGTTCGCCAGCAGCGTGTTCTTCGCCAACTCCGGCGCCGAGGCAAACGAAGGCGCCTTCAAGTTTGCGCGTCGCTGGGGGAAGAGCACCGGGCACCAGGCCAAGCACCACATAATCGCGGTGCGCGGCTCGTTCCACGGTCGTATGCCGGGCACGTTGGCCGCCACCGACCGTCCAGCGTATCGCCTCCCGTTCCGTCCGCTGATGGGTGGCGTGACCATCGTGGAGCGGGAACTCGACGAGCTCCGCGCGGTGCTCGATCCGCAGAAAGCGGCGGCGGTCATCGTCGAGCCGATTCAGGGCGAAGGCGGCGTGCGGGTGGTCGATCCGGAATTTCTGCGCGGCCTACGTGAGCTCACGCGTGAGCGGAATGTGCTGCTTATTCTCGACGAGATTCAGTGTGGACTGGGGCGTACGGGCTCGTTCTTCGCCTATGAACAGATCGGCATCGTGCCCGACATGCTCACCATCGCGAAGCCGCTAGCCAATGGTCTGCCGATCGGTGCGATTCTGGTCAACGACGCCGTCGCGCGCGTGATGCAGCCGGGTGATCATGGCACCACGTTCGGTGGCGGTCCGTTGTTAGCGCATGTGGCGCATCATGTCGTGCAGCGCCTGTCCGAACCGGCCATGTTGCAGCATGTACGGGAAACCGGCGCGTGGTTCGGCGAGCAGCTGCAGGGCATCGCTGATCGCACCGGCCAGGTACGCGCGATTCGCGGCAAGGGGCTCATGTGGGGCATGGACGTGCATGAGCCGGCAGCGGCTATCATCGGTCGCGCGTTCGAGAAGGGACTGCTACTCGTCAGCGCCGGCGAGCACACGTTGCGCTTCCTGCCGCCGCTGGTGATCACCAAGGCCGAACTTGCTGAAGGCCTCGCGATGCTGGAATCGGCGATGCAGGGCTGAGTCTCGTTCGCGAAAGAATTTGCGCGGGCCCTAGTGCATTCACACGGAATGCACAATATTGTCGTCGCCTTCACGTGCCTCCGTGAACGGTGCGGGAGATTCACGCGGTGCGTTCGCGTGTCGTCATCCGCGAAGCGCACCGGCCTCGCGTGGTTCGTACACCGGCGGTGTTGCCCCTGTCCTGGCGCGTCGATCCGGCGACGTGCTCGAGGCCGGACAGGGCCGCTGGTGGTGCCGTCGTCGAGCCCTACGAAGCAGCGCCTGACGAGTGCTGCGCGTACGTTTCGGTATGCTCGTCTCCACTCCGATTTTCCGCGCATCCGCGATGGCCGCGTCGATGCTGATGGCGGCTCCCGCCGTCTCGCCGCTTGCCGCTCAGGCCGCACCGCCCACGCTCGTCGTCCAGATCACCGTCGACCAGCTGCGTCCCGACTACCTCGAGAAGTGGTCGTCGCAGTTCACCGGCGGTCTCGCCCGTCTCCTGAAACAGGGCGCGTTCTTCAGCAACGCGACGCACGATCATGCGACAACCGAGACGGCGCCAGGCCATGCCACGCTCTGGTCGGGACGCTATCCGTCACACACCGGCGTGGTGCTGAACGAGATCGGCGTGGCCGACCCGCAGTCGCCGCTGTTGCTCGGACGCGGCGGTGGCGCGTCGCCATATCGCTTCCGCGGTTCGGCGCTCTTTGACTGGATGCGTACCCGCGATCAGTTCAGTCGGGCGCTCTCGGTCTCGCGAAAGGACCGCGGCGCGATTCTTCCGCTGGGACGCGCGAAGCAATCGGTGTACTGGTATTCGCTGGACGGGCGCTTCACGACCAGCCGGTACT